>NZ_CP192507.1:3567070-3875667 GCF_050613145.1 Lysinibacillus sp. LZ02
CAGAAAATAATTTCCAAATAGCATTCAGTTAGAAAAGCGCAAGCGCCCACTCTAGCCCCGACATGCGTTGGAGATAGGCTCACAGTGTGCTTGCACACAAAGAGACTTTCGAAACGTCACGAGAGGCTGGTCCGCTTGCGCTAGACACTCTTTTAATTTGAAAAAATTTATACTTTCTTATCTTTTTAGAAAAACATAACTCGCGCTACGAGGGCGCGAGTTGATGTCTTTTTAATTAGATATACTTTCCACCGAAAATTCAGACAAAAAAGTTCACACTATTTTATCCGAATCCCGAAGTATTAAATCTATTATATGTTATTTTCGTTTCTTTTTCGATTTATTTTTTCTCACCGATTTTACTTTTTTTACATCTTCTTCTAAACTAGTAGCAACTTCTTTTTCAGCTTGTGCTAACTCTGCCAATGCTTTTTTCTCTTCTTGTTCAAAAACAGTAGGAATCTCAAGGCCTCTTCGTTTCGCTTCTTGTTGAATATGTGCTAACGTTTCTTCTAATACTTTTATTCGCGCATATTGCTTATTGTTCCCCTCTACGAGAATCCATGGGGCATGTTTAGAGTCTGTTTTCTCAAACATCTCATTTGCAGCCACGGCATAATCATCAAACTTGTCACGATTTCGCCAATCTTCTTCTGTTAACTTCCAAGATTTATACGGATCTTGAGCACGTGCTTCAAAGCGTTTTAACTGTTCCTCTTTATCTATATGGATCCAGAACTTTAACAAAATGTACTCACCATTTGTTAAAAGACGCTCAAAATCATTAATCTCATCATAAGCACGTGTCCATTCTTCTTCCGTGGCAAATCCTTCTAAACGTTCGACTAATACACGTCCATACCATGAACGGTCGAAAATAGCGATTTGTCCATGTTGAGGTAACTTACGCCAAAATCGTTGCATGTAGTTATAACGTTTTTCATGTGGTTGCGGAGCAGAAATTGGATGTACAATATAACCGCGCGGATCGATACGTTCTGTTAAGCGTTTAATCGCGCCTCCTTTACCGGCAGCATCCATTCCTTCAAAAGCTAAAATTAATCCAATTTTATTGTTGAATAAAAACTGTTGTACGTTTAATATTTCATATTGGAGTACTTTTAACTTTTTCTTATATACTACTTTATCTAGTTCTAACGACAGGTCTAACTCTTCAAGCTTTTGCATGGAACCACTCCTTTTACTATACTATATCTATTGTAAACTATAATGGTTTTAAATGGTATTTGTTGTTGCAAAGTAGCAAAATGTATATAATTCTAACGGAAGGAGAGGAATTTATGGGGCGTATTCTATTACTTTTTATTGCAACCATTGTTTTATCAATATACTCAATGACTGCGTTTTGGATTGGGATAAATGATTTAACAACCATTCAATCAATCAAGCGGCTACCACTTTTATTTTCTCCTGCCAGCTTTGTTTATTTATTTACATTCGTCTTATACGCTAGTCTTTTCGTTTATGTTTGGCAAGCTTACCAAAACCGCCAAACCATCTTCGTCACTACTAGATTACAAGCGCTTTTATTTGTACTAGCTTGCCTATTACAAATTGCCTTTTTCTATATATGGCATCAAGATCATTATATCGCTGCATTTATATTGCTTATGCTACAACTCCTCTCTTTATTCGGTTTACATATGACGTATCCGTTTCATAGAGAATATATAAGCTTGCGTATTCCAATCGCTATGTGGTTAGGTTGGAATTTATTTTTCTTCTTAATCGTCATTAGCTATCTTACTATTTACTACGAGTGGCATGGATTTGGGTTAAGCAATGCTCTGTGGGTTGTCATTTTGTTAACAGCGGGGGCAGCGACTGCTCTCCATCTTCGTTACCATCATTTCGACCGCATTATACCTAGTATTTTTATTTTAGGTTATGTAGGCATTGCTGTAGCAAACGGTTTCACCGAATTATTTGTATCAACTGCTGCACTATTTTTATGTGGTGTCATGGTTGTTGGTATTTTATTTATGGAGAAGAAAAAGAAAACTGCTGAAGGGAGTTAATTCCTTAGCAGTTTTCTTTGCTTTAGTTAATCTTCTAATGTCGTTAAAATAATCGGTTTATCTTTCGTAACAACGATAGAATGTTCGATTTGAGCAACTAACGATTTATCTGGTGTAATAAATGTCCAGCCATCACCTGATTCGACGATATGTTCTGCCTTTGCAGAGATGAACGGCTCTACTGCTAACACCATGCCCTCTTTCATGATCGTTGTATCCCATGCATCATAGTAGTTTAAAATATGGTCTGGCGCTTCGTGAAGAGACTTCCCTAAACCATGCCCTGTTAAATTCATGATGACCGTTAAACCATGATCGCGTGCTTCACGTTCTACCGCTTTCCCGATTTGGTTTAATTTTGAACCTGCTTTTACTTTTGTCATCGCACGTTCAAAGGCTGATTTTGCTACAGCACAAAGCTTTTCTTTCTCTTCATAGCCTGCCCCTACAACAAATGAAATGCCCGTATCAGCGAAATAACCGTTCCATGAACCCGAAACATCAATATTCACTAAATCGCCTTCTTGAATCACTTTATCACCTGGAATACCATGTGCTACTTCATGATTTACTGAAATACATGTAAATCCTGGGAAATCATATTCACCTTTAGGGCCTGAAATGGCATCTGCTTCTTCAAACATGCCACCTGCTATTTCGTCTAGTTCCCGTGTTGTAACACCCGGTTTTGTGGCAGCTTTCATCGCTTCACGAATTTCAGCTACAATGCGGCCAATCTTTTTAAACGCATCTAATTCTTCCTGTGTCTTAATAATCATGCTCAAATCCCTCTCTTAATTAAAAATGTCCTTTACTACTATATCATATGGAAATGTACGTCACATACTAGAGTTCCTTGACCATTATATAGTCCGTACACGCTTCATCTGCAAACATAAATATATGCTCCCCTTGACGAGTAAAACCCATCATTTTGTAAAAGGCTACCGCCTGTTCATTTTTCTCCCATACACCCAGCCAAATACGTTTCTTTCCTTTTAGGCGCGCCATGTGAATCGCTTCCTCGATTAACTGGCGACCTAAGCCACGACCTTGAAACTGATTTTGAATGTAAATACGCTCCACTTCTAATGCATCTTTCTCTACCTCATCCGTTTGTGCACCGTCCGTATTCAGCTTTATATAGCCGGCTATTTCTTCGTCCAATACAGCAAAATAAAATTCACTATGAGGATGAGCTAATTCTTTTAATAACGCTTCTTCTGTAAAGGCTATATCCGTATGCTTCTGTACTGTCTCCATTGTAGAAAGCACGCTATATGTCTCCATATATGTATTAATACTCAATTTTGCTAATTGTGCAAGATCGTCTGTTGTGCATTTCATCAGTTCCATAAACATCACTCCAATTGAAAAAACATGCTATTTCTAGCATGCCTTAAAATGTTGCCTGTTTCAATCATTTTGGCAATGAGATAATAGGCAATCCATGCTGTTTTTGTGGCTTAAAGTATAAAAATTCATGAAACTTCCATACACTTTGTACGTAAATAAGATAATAAAAAAATTGAGAAGGGAATAAGTTAATGGATAATAGCAAAGGACTAAGTGCATTAAATTATTTCAGTGTATTTTTCGCTCCGTTTATCGTGCCGATTATTATTTATTTCGTAAGCGCTGACCCAGAAGTTAAACGTCATGCAATCCGTGCATTATTATCACATGTCATTCCTGTTGTTCTTGGAGGCATCTTAGTAGTCGCCCTATTTACGATTGGAATCTTTAGTTCGCAGATGAACGGCGATATACTATTTACGACTTGGATTGTTTTGATTTTAGGTTATGGGCTACTGTATTTAATTGTCATTATTTGGAATGTAGTCCAAGGAATTAAAGTGCTTCGCTAATCAAGTTTATATGGCCTCCATGTTATGGGTAGATAAAAGAAGCACATACTAACAACAATCATAGCATTAGAGGGAGGTCAATGTGCTTGAAAGTAAAAGACATGTTAAAGACAGCTATCAAACTGGCACCTGTTTTATATCCAGTTGTTAAACAAGTACTTGCCAATAAAAAAAGAATGGGTTCCACACCTACTCGACGTCAATAACAAAACAGGGCATTCTTTAAATGAATGCCCTCAAACTTGTAGACAAATGCTCACATACTGCTTTGCTTACCTCGTTCGTTTTGTATAACAAGCGCTTTCAAGATAGTGTGAGCATTTGCTACTTGTAAGTTACTATCTAAAATTTTTTAGATAGCATTGGGATGAAGACGTACACTTTTCTTCTTACATTTACTACTTCAATATAATCTTCGTACGACTATACCCTTCTTTCTGCTTGATAACTTCTAAAATTGCTGGCATAGCATCTTTTAGTTCTGCTACGTGTGAAATAACACCGACCATACGTCCGGATTTTTGTAATTCGATTAATGTATCAATTGCCCGCATTAACGATTCTTCATCAAGCGAACCAAAGCCTTCATCGATAAACATCGTGTCGATACGTACATTACCTTGGAAGCTTTGAATGACGTCTGCCATACCAAGCGCTAAGCATAGGGAGGCATTAAATTTCTCTCCACCTGATAACGTTTTTACGTCACGCGCTTGCCCCGTATAGCTATCATATACATCTAAGCTTAAACCACTTTGACGTCCATGGGATTCTTGTCGATCTGAACATTCAAGGCGGAATTGTCCGTTGGATAAATGGTCTAAACGAATATTAGCCGCTTCTGTAATCTGTTCTAAATACCCCATCTGTACATAGCGTTCAAATGAAATACGAGGCTCATTTTTTCCGCGCAATACATCATAAAGTTGCACAATTTCACCTGAAATTTTCTCAAGCTGATCAATTTCCCCTGCTACATCGGTAAGCTTTTCTGCATAATAATCGCAGTGCGTTGCATACTCCTTTGTTTTATTTAATAGGTTAAATGCTTGTTCATACGCTTCTTTTAATGTGCCCAGTTGTGCTCGCATAGCTTCTACATCCACTCGTTCTGTTCCTTGCAGTGCTTGTTCTTCTGCTTGTACAAATTCTGTTAATGCATGATATTCTTTTGTGAACTGTAAATATTGCTGTTGCAATGTCGCCATCTGTATATCTGTTCGTAATGCTAATTTGAATGCTTCTCCATTCACAAATTTTGCTTGAACAATCGCTTCCTGTAGCCTCATTTGATCATCAGCACATTTTTTGATTAAGCCGATTTTACGTTCATTTGTATGCTTAATTGCCTCTTGTACTTTTACGACATTCGTATGGGCTAATTCATAGTGTTGTTCTGCATCCTTTAACGCTTTTTGTAGCAGTTGCAATTCTTTCTCCGTTTTTTCATAGGCTGCAATTACTTGTGTCAGTGTTTGGAGCTCAGAAGGGATTGTACGCTGTTTCTCCATTAAAATCGTTTGTTGTTGCAGTAAAATGCGCTGCGCTTCTTCATGCTTCGTACGTAACTGAGCAAGCTCGTTTTCACACTGCTCCATCGCTTGCGTTGTCTGCTTTACTTGTGTTCTTAATCGGGCAAGCTCTTCATTTTTGCGCTGTAACACTTGTAGCGCATCAACTGTTGCTGCGTACTGCTCTTTATACATCGTCTCTTTTGTTAAATCAACAGCTGAGTCCATTAGCTCTTTCTGTAAATCATTGAACTGAGATTTAGCAGCTTCAAGTTTCCCGCTAATAATCGATTGCTGTTGTTGAGCAGCCACTACTGCCTCTTTTGCTTGTTGCAATGCCGTTTTATCAATTGCTTCCGTATCATTTATACATAAATTAGGATGCTCTATACTGCCACAAACTGGACAAGCTTCTCCCGGAACAAGCGTTAAGGCTAATTCATACGCACGATTGTGAATCCATTTTTGCTCCTGCTCCTCATATGATTGACTAGCGGCTTCATAGTAGGCAGTTGCCGTTTCTGTGTCTGCTTGTAGGAGTTGGATATTTGCATGTGCTTTATTTAATTTTGTAAAAGCATTCGTAATTTCTTTCAGCTGCTGTTCTCTAGCAAGTATTTCCGGAAGTTCAGCTACCTGTTTCTCTATCGCTTCCATCATTTCAGCATGTGCGGCTAATGCGCCTTTGTATTTTTCATAAAGAGCCTTCACGTTCGTCATTTCTTCATTTAGCTGTTCAACATTTCTTTGTGATGTCGGTATCTTTTTGATGAGTATATCGATTTCTTGATAAACAGGCTTTATTTTTTCCAGTGCATTCATTTCATTGATTCGTTTTGTACGCTCAGGCTCGCGGGCTTGCTCCATTTTTAAATCATGATCTGCCTGCGCGAATGCTGTTTCCAATTGCTGACGTTGCTTCTCGTAACCTTCTAGCTTTTCAGTTGCATCTGCTAGCTCTTTTGCCGTTGTACCGTACGTATTGTAAAGTGGTAAAATGCTAGAAGCTTTTACAGCTGCTTCGTACTCTCTTTTCTTTTCTTCAAATAACGGGCGTTCATTTTCCTTTTGTGCTAATTGCATTCGCTTTGTTTGTAACACGTGAATCCGCTCATTTAGCTTTTCACTTTCAATACACTTCGCTTGCATGTCATTGTGCGCTTGAAAACTTTTCATGTAATATGTTTCATCTACTGTTGCCTTTTGTTCATAATAAACCTTTTCTTCTTCAAGGGCTTGCAAGATTTGATAAACATTTGCCTGATTTTGCAGACGCTCAAACAATAAAGAATCCCTAGGTGGCAGTGCCCCTGCAATTTGATCAATATACTGATTGCGCATCGCTTTTGCCATTTTAGCTTGCGCTTCCGCCGCTTGCTTTTTATCCTCTAACTTTTTAGCGATTTCACCATAGTGTTCTGTTTTAAAAATTTTACGTAAAATAACTTCCTTATTTTCCGTTTGAGAAGTGAGTAATTTACGAAACTCACCTTGAGGAAGCATAATAATTTGATTAAATTGGTCGTATGTTAAACCGATAATTTCTTCTATTTTTGTATTGATTTCTTTCGCTTTTTGACGCTCAACTATTTTTAGCGCTTCACCATTTGGACCCATTTCAAAAAATGCATAATCTTCCCCTGTTGCTGTTTTACGTCCTTTTTTTACATGGGGAAGCTGTCTCAATATGTGATATATCCGTCCCTTCACTTCAAACAACAGCTCCACCGCTGTATGCACATTATCATCCGCAAATTGACTGCGCATTGATTTATGATCTTTACGATCAGAGCCGCTGCCGCTCCCATATAACGCAAATGCAATGCCATCAAAAATCGTCGTTTTTCCCGCACCTGTTTTCCCTGAAATAACAAATAACCGATGATTTTCAAGCTTTGTAAAATCAATGACTTCTTCGCCTTTGTATGGACCGAATGCACGCATCGTTAATTTGAGTGGCTTCATTTCACAGTAACCTCCTGACTTTCACGTTTTTCAGCAAGTAGTTCTTCTAGCGCTTCTGTAAATAATTGTTGCATCATTTCACTTGGTTCCTGCTTTGTCACTTCTTCATAAAACGCTTTAAATAAAGTAAAATCGTCTAACTGTTCTCGTTTTATAACTTCTTTTTCATCTTTCGTAACCGTATGGAGCGTTTTGCGTTCCACATGCATAGCATTTTTATAAACCGTCCGAACTTGCTCCATCGCATTTACTACTGGTGTCGGATCTATTAAACGGACAAATACATAGTCGTCGCTTTCAGGATGACGTAAAATTTGCTGCATGTCCCCTTCCACAATACGTAACTCTCTTCGGGGCGCGAGCTTACGTTTCTCTACTTGAACAGAGCCGTCCGCAGCTAAATCTACTATATAAAAACCTTTTTCATGTTGCGCTTCAGACAGCGAATACTTTAACGGTGAGCCGGCGTAACGAATCGTTTCATTTAAAACATAGTGGGCCTTATGTAAATGTCCTAATGCTGTATAGTGAAATGGCTCAAAATGCTCTGCTCTTACACATTCAGACCCGCCAATAGCAAGTGGGCGCTCTGAATCACTTGTATTCACCGCCTCCTCTCCGTATGGGGTGATGAAAGCATGGGCTATTGCAACATGACGGACACCCGGTTTCATACCCTTTTTAATGTGCCGGGTTATCGCTTGCATGGCATCATCACAAGTCGATATCGAATCATCTGCAAACAATTGTCGGACAATGCTTGGCTCAGCAAACGGAATGAGATGGAAATGAACTTCACCATGCTCGTCCATTAATACGACAGGCTTTACATCTGCTCTCATCTCACCAGCTAAATAAAGTCCTGATTCCTTCATTAATTTACTACCAAATTGCAGGCGAGTCGGACTGTCGTGGTTACCAGCAATCACGATGACAGGTATGCCACGTTTTAATACAATGTCAGCTAATGTATCATCGAGCAAATCAACCGCATCGACAGGGGGAATCGCACGATCATATAAGTCTCCTGCAATAATGATGACATCTGGCTTTTCTGCATCAATTGCTTGGATAAATTGATTTAAAATATAACGCTGATCTTCTGTCATATAAACACCTTGCACAATCTTCCCTAAATGCCAGTCTGCTGTATGAAAAATTTTCATTCTACCGCCTCCTTATAAAATCATCCATATACTTGTATTATTACATTAAATATACTACAAACGAACACAAAAATAAAACGTACGTTCTGTTTTATTGATAAGAAAAACACCTCAAAAAAGTACCCGAGATGTTCATTATATTAGTAATTTGGTGCCATTTCACCTTTTGTGATAGCTTCCATATGATGGCATGCTATTGTTATCGGAATTCTTCTAAAAAACGACTCTTTCCTACAAAAAGAGTCGCTTAAATCGGTCGTAGCCATAGTACACCACATATTGTTCAATCGGCTTTACCGCTACTTGTTCTTCGTTTGTCTGCTGTTGCTGTTGCATTTGTAAAATTTCTTGGAATGTGAGCGGGTTTGGTTCCGGTAGTTGAGTCGTACTCATTGGCATGACACCTAGCTTCTCTAACAGCGCATTCGCCATAACCCGATACCCTTCCATATTCGGATGTACATCTGCTACATTTGGTAAATAGCGACTCGTCTCGCCACTGAACGCTACATCCACAAACTGCGCACCATATGCACTCGCGACAGTTGCTAAAATTTCATTTAACAGATGTAACTGTTGTTTTACCCCTACCGCTTGTTCTGCATGTACACTGACATAAGGAAAATAATACCCCATGACATAAACATCTGCATTTGGTGCTACTTCATTTACATGCTTTAATAGCTCTATATAATCTTCACGCGCTTTATTTAATGCAAAATTAACAGAGAGCTGTGAAAAGCTCATTGTGCCGTTTTGTGGATTGTGAGCCATAAGAGGCAATAAGTTATTGGCACCAGCTGAAATGGTGATGATTGTCGCATCACGTAAAAGCGTATCAGCTTCTTCTGTTTGTACCCGCTCTAGTACATCCCCTACCGAGTAGCCAGGAAACGCTAGCTGTTTTGTAAATGACTGGAGTTGACCAGCGCGCATGAGTTGCATCGCAATAAAATCAGTATATCCTGCATCAATTTCTGAATACGGCGTTTGTCCTGCTGCCAGGGAATCACCGAGTGCAACGTAGATTTCTTTCGCTGAAGCACTCGATGTAAACAGAAAAGATGCAAGGAGACATATAACAAGCTTTTTCACCTTACATCTCTCCTATTCCATAGTGTTTTTTTATTAAAATGCCCAGTTACCTTTACGGAAAATCGGCTCCATTGTACCGTCCGCTAACTCACCATCGATATCCATTTCGCCGCTACCAATCATGAAATCCTCATGTGTAATCGATGTATTAATGCCCAGTGCCTCAAGCTGCCCTTGTCCCAGCTCACGTCCACCTTCATAACAAGTTGGATAGGCTTCCCCAATCGCTAAATGGTTTGATGCATTTTCATCAAACAGTGTGTTGTAATATAAAATATTAGATGAAGAAATAGGCGATTCATGTGGTACAAGTGCTACTTCTCCTAAATAACTTGACCCTTCATCGGTAGTAATGAGCTGTTGTAGTAAATCATTGCCTACTTCTGCATGTGCCTTAACAATTTTCCCTTTTTCAAATGTTAATGTGAACTGGTCAATAATATTGCCTTTGTATGCAAGCGGCTTTGTATTCGACACAGTACCATTCACACCGTATTTCGCTGGCATTGTGTATACTTCTTCCGTTGGCATATTCGCAATAAACGTTGTCCCTTGTGGCGTTTTGCTACCACCTGTTAACCATAAATGTTTTTCCGGAAGCTCAATTGTTACGTTTGTACCTGGTGCCTTATAGTGAAGCTTTTTATATCGTTTTTTATTCAGCTCAGCTGCGCGTTTTTCTAAATTTTCGACATGCTTACGCCATGCTTCTACAGCATCTCCTTCGCCGATACGAACGGTTTTGAAAATAGCATCCCATAATGCATCTACTTGCTCGTTTTCCGGTAAATGCGGGAATACTTTCGCTGCCCATTTTGCAGAAGGAACTGCAATAATCGACCAAGCGATATCATCGTTCATGACTGCTTTTCGGTAGTTCACAAGTGCTGTACCTGCTGCTTTTTGCTGGGTAGTAATTTTCTCTACTTCAATCCCTGCAAGTAAATCTGGGTCCGCAGCATCAATCCATAACAGTGCCCCGCCACGTTCGATTAATTCTTCACGCTGTGCCACAACCCATTTTGGAAACTTCTCAAGCTCTTCAACGGTTGTATTTTCAAAAAATGCACGTTCAAAAACAGCATCTGTTAAGTTAACATGGACACGTCCTGCACCAGCTTCATACGCTTTTTTGACAACTTCTCTTGCAAATTCTAATGTATCCGTAGAAGTATTAATTAAAAGATATTGCCCTTGTTGAATATTGACGCCCACTTTTACAGCTAATTCTGCAAATGCCGCTAATTTTTCCCCAAAAGTCATATACTATTGCTCCTTTTTAAATACTCTTTTTGGTTTCCCACTTTTCGATTGATACGGTTTCTTGTTGTCTTTCTTTGGTGCTTGTTCGATTGTCTTCGCGTTCCCTTCGATTAATTCACCTTGCGTCCAAATTTTTTGAACTGGTTTGCCTGGGATTTCACGTGTCCATTTTTTATATGTTTTTTCATCTTTATACGACAGTAATGTTAATACTTCTCCATCGGCCCCTGCACGACCTGTACGACCTGAACGGTGTAAATATTGCTCAATCGTACGCGGTACATCAACATGAATAACATGTGTCAGACCAGCGATATCTAAACCACGCGCTGCAATATCTGTTGCGATTAAAATGCGTGCTTCTCCTTTACGAAAAGCATCTAGCGCTTTTTTACGCTCTTCTTTTTTCATATCGGAATGCAGCGTAACAATTGGTGCTTCCTTGTATTTTAGCTTTGTTTCTTTCATTAATACTTGATCGATATTGTTCACGAACGCTAAGCCGCGCAATCCTTCAAGGTTGGCTAAACGGCGTAATAAATCCGTTTTATCACGCTCTTCTACCTTGACAAAGGAATGAATCACTTTACCGACCTTCACCATATCTTCTGGCTTAATTTTAATGCGTACTGGATCGAACATCATGCGCTCTGCAACGATTTCAATTTCTTCTGTAATCGTAGCTGATACGACGACAACCTGACGTCCCCATGCAGCACCGTCTATAAATGATTTCACGACTACTCGGTATTCACGGCTCAGTAGCTGATCACACTCGTCTAATACAACGGTTTCAATTTCTTTTAGCTTAAGCTTTCCTGCACGCGCTAATTCATTTAGACGACCTGGTGTCCCTACAACAATCGTTGGCTTTTTCTTTAGCTTTTCAATTTGGCGTGCTGAGTTGGCACCACCAATTAATTGTTGTACGGTAATATCCGTCCCCTCTGTCCACTCACGAATCACTTCGACAATTTGCATCGCAAGTTCCTGTGAAGGGGCAACGATTAATGCTTGTGTTTGTTTTTTTGTGCCATCTACTTTATTTAAAATGGGTAATACATAAGCAAGTGTTTTTCCTGAACCTGTCGGTGATTCTGCGACAATATCTTTCCCATCAAGCATCGCTGGAATCATTTCTTGCTGAATCTTCATCTCTGATTCGAATGACCATTTTTTTTGCCATGTTTCGTTTAATAATTGTATAGCTGACATTGTTTTTACCTACCTCTTTTATACTTGCCTTTAGTGTACCATATAAACGATAAAAAAGACCTGTCTTAAACGACAGGTCTACGATTACGAATTGATTTCATAGCCACATGCTACAATGGCTGCTTCTGCTAACACAACGAGTGAATCAATATATTGTGTGCTTAATTTTAAATCCCGATTCACGATGGAGAGTTCTGTACACCCTAAAATAATGCGGTCACAGTCGGTCATCACCGCTTCAATTGGCGCCCATAGCTCAGGGGGTACATCTCGCCCGGCTTTTACATAATCGTAAATCACCGCCATCACTTGCTGCTGGATATGTGCATTGGGTACAACAGGTGTAATCCCTTGCTCCTCAAGCGCGGTTTGATACATGTTGGAAGCCAGTGTACCATCTGTTGCTAAAATACCTACACGATTTGCGCCTAGCTCTCTTGCACGTTTCGCTGTTTCACGAATCATATGGAGTACCGGTACAGATGTTGCTTCTTGCATTTCCCGATAAAACGTATGGGCAGTATTACAAGGAATACAAATAACACCTGCTCCATACTCCGCAAGCTTTTTTGCATCACGCTGTAAATACGGGATTGGATTTTCTTTCGTGTCATCTAAAATATATGCCGTCCGATCTGGAATCGATGTATCATTATCGATAATTGTATGGACATGTTCTTGGTCCTTATTAGCTTTTGTACGACGCACAATCATTTCGCCAATAAGCATCGTCGCAAGTGGGCCAACCCCACCTATAATACCTAATGTTTTCTTCATTTACTCTGACAAACCTTTATTATTGAAATATTTCTTATACTTGCGATAGTAATTCAAACTATTTAACGTTAATTTAGACCAACGCTTCATATTCATATCTTGCTTGAAGAATAGAGAGTTTGTATACTTACCTTCACGAATCAAACTTTTCGCTTTTAACTTCAGCTTTTCATTTGATGCGTATTTGAATAAAACGCCTTTTGGAATAATCATCCATAAATGCTCGTTATCTGCATATGTTAAATTTTGCTTAATATCAAGCATATGGTCATCGGCTACATATTTCATTAAATTATAGCCAGCTGCTGTTACATAGTAGCTTGAGCGGCCATTACGTAAGTTAATTTCAAAGAGCTTGTACTTTTTATCACGCACGTCGTATTTCATATCGAAGTTCGCAAAGCCTGTATAGCCGATGTCTTCTAAGAAGAAGCGCACTTGATCCATTAGCTCTTTATCATACGTTGTCACGATGGCTGCATAACTACCGATTCCTTCTGGAGAGTGTTCCTCTAAAATCGGGTTCCCTAAACACATTAACTTCACTTTGCCGTCTTTCCCAACATACGCATTTAATACACGCATATACGAATCATCACCTGGGATAAACTCCTGTACGATCATCGTATCTTGATATGTTGAGCTATAAATAGCTTTTAAAATCGCAGTTTTCTCCGCTTCATCATGCGCAACGAATACTTTCTTTTTCCCTGGGAATGAACATGCCCAGTATTCCACTGAATTCGATGCCTTAATAATAATCGGATACTCAAATGGCGGTGTGAATGTTTCGTAATCTTGAGCTGTCACCGTTGTTGTACCTGGATATTTGAATTGATACTTCTCACACATTTTATAAAAGTTTTCTTTTAGTAAAATTTCATCCATTAATGATTCATCAATATATGGTACAGTGAACCATTGTTGTAGTGCCGGTTTGTTTTTAATAATGAGCTTCGCATAATCATCACCACATGCTAATAATAGCAGCTGTTTATTCGGGAATTGAGCAGCGACCTTTTCCATTGCCCCTACAAATACCTCTTGCGTGTTTAATTGATCAATTTGTTGGAAATTTAAAATGCGGCTATCTTGTGTAGCCGTTAAATGTGAACGACCTAGCACTAATGGTTTTAATCCATATGCTTCATAAAAAGCACGTGCCATGCCGTATGCATTCATATCTGAACCTAGTAATATTGGTAAAAATGGTTGTTCTTTTACTACCATTATCTATTCAACTCGCTTTAGTTTAATTTCGTTAATGTTTAGTTTATCATATTTTGTGTAGTGGTCACACGGAAAGTCCCGCAAATTTTTGATAGATTTCTCGTTCATTTACACAATAAAAAACTAGCATAATCAATCATTTGACTACGCTAGTTTTTTAGATTAAACCGCTTCAATAATTAATGCAATTCCTTGTCCGCCACCGATGCAAAGACTGGCTGCCGCATATTTACCCCCACGGCGTTTTAGCTCGTATGCAGCACTCAAAATTACACGTGTACCACTTGCACCAACTGGATGACCGAGAGCAATCGCACCGCCGTTGACATTTGTCTTCTCACGGTCTAAACCGAGTGCTTTTTCAACTGCCAAATATTGTGCAGCGAATGCTTCATTGACTTCTACTACATCTAAATCTTCTATTTTTAAATTCGCACGCTCTAATGCTTGTTTCATCGCTGGCACTGGACCAATCCCCATAATCGTTGGATCTACCCCGGCTACTCCCCACGATACGATACGTGCAATTGGCTTTAAATTATGCTCTTGTACAAACTGGTCACTCGCTACAACAACAGATGCCGCACCGTCGTTAATACCCGATGCATTCGCAGCGGTTACAGTACCGTCTTTTTTAAACGCTGGTCGAAGCTTGGCAAGTGACGCCATCGTACCATCTTCTTTAATATGTTCATCTGTATCAATGGCCGTTTCACCTTTACGTGTTTTCACTGTAACAGGCACAATTTCTTCTTTAAATTTCCCTGCATCACGGGCTACCACTGCACGCGCGTTCGAAAGTAGCGCAAATGCATCTTGCTCCTCGCGTGAAATTTCATACTGCTCCGCTAATTTTTCAGCTGTCATGCCCATACCGTTCCCTGTGTACTGGTCCGTTAATGTTGCTGTCAACATGTCGGTAAATTGCAAGTCCCCCATTTTCGCTCCAGCAAAACGCTGTGTAAAATTCGAATATGGTGATTGCGACATATTTTCTGCCCCACCGGCTAATACGACATTCGCTTCGCCAAGTAAAATTTGTTGGGCTGCTGTCACGACCGATTGCATACCTGAACCACATAAACGATTTTGTGTTAATGCTGGTACTTCCTGCGGTACACCTGCGTATAGTCCGATATGACGCGCTAAGTAAGATGAATTTGCACCTGTTGTAATTACTCCCCCATAGACAACATGGTCAATTTGCTCTGGGGTAACACCCGAACGTTTTAATGCTTCTACTGCTGTTGCTGTTCCGAGTTGTACAGCATCTACTCCTGCAAATGAACCGCCAAATGCTGTAAAGGCTGTTCTTGCTCCATCTACGATATATACATTTGTCATTTTCCTATCCCCTTTGTTTCAATGTTTTGTGACGGTCTTAACGTATGTTTGAGTACTTTTCCAGATGCATTACGTGGCAACTGATCGAAAGTCACCCTTAATCAGAAAAGTGTACAAAACGAAAACTCCTTTTCCTTAGCCATGCCTACTAATTTTTTAAGCCTTGTATTTCAAAATCTTTTTGGAAATAATCCTTTTCATAATTTCAGCTGTCCTTCTGAAACCAGAAAATTCAAACCTATTAATATTTTAACAATTCAGGAAGTTTAATAGCAATGAAAATTCATAACACTTTACAATGAGACTTGATTTTTAACAATAATTTTTTTTACTATTAATGAAGGAAACGGAGGATTAATGATGCAATACGCACTACTTGGTGATTTACACTCACACTATAAAAATACAAAGGCTGTTTTAAAGCATATCGAAGAAATAGCACCGAATGCACAAATGATCGGCCTTGGCGATTTATATGAATGCATAATTGGGAAACGAAAAGCCGTTGCATTAACCGAGCATGTCCCACTCGATCAAGCCGCTATTATTAAAAAGAAATTTACTGAACTGCTGACATTTCCATCGATTATCGGCAATCAAGAAGAACGTATTGCTTTCGTTACAGGCATACAACAATTTTTGAATTATGAAGAAAAGATTGTCATTGAAAATGCGACGCTCATGCATGGACATCAGTTTGAATGGAGCGAGCATTTCGAACCAACCTTCCCTTCCTATGAAACACCTTTATTATTTTTTGGACATAGTCATCGTGCTGCTATCTACATAAACGGCATTCGGACAAAAATCGAATACAATCAACCAATGTATGTCGGCGACCAAACATACGAAATCAATGTGGGGGCCGTTGTAGAATCACGCGATTGGTGTTTATATGATAGCGAACAAATGACGGTTACATTTCTGCAAGCACAAAAAAACGATTCGAGCAACTAACTCGAATCGTTTTTTTAATCACCCGAACTTTTGGCGATATCCACATTTACGGCATAGCTCTTCCACCGCTTCACGGCGCGAAAAACCATCTACTAAATTATTTGCTCGCTCGCTTTCAACAATTTCTGAAAACGACTGTTCATTCACATTGCCTAAATCAATGACCCCTTCACCGTCTAAACAACAAGGTACGACTGTTCCATCCACTAAAATAGCAGCTTGGCTACGAAGCGCATGGCAAAAGCCTTTCCCTGTGTATTCAGGCTCTAGTAAGCTTGGCCATTTAAACTCATGGTCTTGGTTTAAATAAATATTCGGTGCAATTTTTACACCTTTCCCTGGCTCTACACGCTCTTCAATTTTAAACGGTAAGTTATATTCTTGTTCGAGAATTTCTAGCGTCTCTACATTTTTACGACGATCCGTCTCTGTCTGATCGTCACGTTGTAAATTCCATAAGCGATACGAGAAAATGACGTTATGCTCACGTGCTTCGCGTACAAAATCTAAAATATCCTCTAAATATTTCTCGCGATTTTCTGACCCTTCATGCCCGTCAAAACTGTGTAACGAGAAGTTCATTTGACGAAGTGCTGGCTTGCCTAGTAATTTTTCACGTTGCTTTTTAATGAGTGTCCCGTTCGTTGTAATATTCACTTTAAAGCCACGCTCATGTGCCGCGTCTAATAGCTGATCAATACGTGGGTGCAGTAACGGTTCCCCCTTTACATGCAAGTAAATATATTTTGTATGCGGACGAATTTGATCTAAAATCTTTTCGAATTGTTCTACTTTAATAAGCCCTTTTGCACGTTGCGTAGGCGGGCAAAAACTACAAGCTAAATTACACACACTCGTAATTTCGATATAAACTTTCTTAAATGTTTTCAAAACTGATTCACCTTATCTTTTCTTTTAACTCTATCTATTCTAACACTTTACATCGCTTTATAGCTCGCTGTTTGCATTTTCAATTGATAAAAGAAAAACCACAATCCGCAATTAAGACTGTGGTGTAGTGATATGAATCTACTATTTATATAAATGACAAGCAACAAAGTGACCTGGCTCTTTCTTGATTGTTCTTCCCCTCAATCAAAATATCTCTTTAAGTTTTGAACAGATACTAACACTTCTTTCTCCATACTCTTCCCCCTAGAGGTAACGCCTAACCTGTACAATTTCTTGATCAAGCTGATGCCCTTGCAGGTGAATTACTTCTACTTTGCCTCCCGCAATGGATGTATGTAACAGGCGATTTTTCCCTATATAAATTCCTACATGCCTTACTCGCCCTTCACCATTCGAGGCAAAAAACAATAAATCGCCCACTTGCCAAGCGGCTCTGTTCTCTAGGCTTACTTTTTGTCCACCTTTTGCTTGATCACTTGCATCTCTCGGAATCTTATAACCACAAGCCTTCATGGCGTTATAAGTTAGTCCTGAACAATCATAGCCGTATGAAGACATACCTGCCCAAAAATAAGGAATATCTAAAAACTTTAACATTTCCTCCGCAAAGGCTTGTGCCGTTTTCTTTGGAAAGGCGAATTTGTTAGTCGTAAAATCAACCGCTGCTTTCAATACTTTTCCTTGTCCATGAGGAATCGCTACCGTATAGGAATTGCTCTCTTCTGAAAGCACCGGTAACATTGTATTAAATGACAAAACGAGTAACGGTAACCCTCCTTGATCATAGAGTTGGGTGCGTGGCTCTTTCACTCTCATATAGCCGATTGCCTCTCGCTCCACTTTTTCCTTTAATTGAGCAATTGGTATCCATCCCGGATAACCGTTATTTACATCGCGATATGGCTGTTCAACCGCTCTCACTTTTGCCCATTCGCCCTGAATAGTATCTACTTCAAGTAGTTCTCCGTATAAGACTTGTGTATGAAGACGATTTTCACGGCATAGTGCATCACGTTCTTTTTTTGTCATCTCATCAATCCAATTAAAAATCGAAACTGGATTAGAAATGGCATGTTTATCAATTTCCCGCACCATGTTTGGATTAGACCAAATGGATGCCACAGATACTGCACATACATATTGTTCAGCCATGTAGAGTTCCTCCCTTTATGCCCCGAATGCCTAACCCGCTATCCTCTGGGAACGTGATAACACGTCCATTGTATTGAATACCGCCATCAATTGTTTCTTCGGCAAGCATTAATGGTGCATCAAAATCATAGCGCGTAATATTGCGCTGACTAGCTGCAAAATGAGCTGCGGCACATACGCCGATTTTTGTCTCAATCATGCTCCCTACCATACATTCCACCCCATACGCTTCTGCCATCTTATTCATTTTGTATGCTTTATAAATGCCCCCTGACTTCATGAGCTTTAAATTCACTAAGTCTGCGGCGCGCATTGCCAAAATACGCTTTAGATCATCTGGTGAAAAGACAGATTCATCTGCCATAATAGGCGTATACGTATGATTTGTAACGTATTTTAACCCCTCAAAATCATATCTAATAACGGGCTGCTCAATCAGTTCGATTTCTAGTCCCGCATCCTCCATTTGGCGAATGGCTCTGACAGCTTCCTTTGCTTCCCATCCTTGATTCGCATCAAGGCGTAGTTTGATTTGATTACCTACACGCTCGCGGATTGCTTTGATACGTGTGATATCTGTCCCGATATCGCCGATGCCTACTTTTATTTTGAGTACATCAAATCCATTGGCAACATAGCTTTCGGCATCATCTGCCATTTCGTTTGGTTCATTCACACTAACGGTAAAGTCTGTTTCTATTGTGTCTCGGTAACCGCCTAAATAATGAAATAACGGCTGGTTGATTTGTTTTGCAAGTAAATCAAAGATGGCCATATCTAATGCCGCCTTAGCACTTGTATTACCAATAATGGTTTCATGGAGAACCGTAAATACTCGCTCTGAATGCATTAAATCTTTTCCAATTAATACAGGCGCTAATATATGGTCAATGGTATGTTTAATACTAACGAGGGTTTCCCCTGTAATAACATGTGTCGGTGGTGCCTCCCCGTACCCTTTTTTTCCGGCCTCATCTGTTACAACCACATAAATTGATTGAGCTGTTGTCACGGTTCGTAGTGCTGTTTTAAATGGCTTTATTAAAGGTACAGCGACTTCAAACGTTTCAATCGATTGAATTTTCATCATCCCACTCCCTACTCGACACCTGGTGAGAGGCGTAGCGTTTTACTATAGGTATCTAACTCCCCTTCAACCCCTAACGGAATCGCAAAATGCGGCTGACAATGCCCCATTTTAAAGCCTTTCATAACAGGATATGGTCGGTCTTTGAAATAATCGTCCAGCACTTCCTCTAATGTCAATGAAGGCTTATCCCCCGTTGATAAAGCATCTGCAAAATCACCAATGACTACGCCAGCTAACCTCTCTAGCTTATTTGCTTGGCGCAGTTGATTTAGCATACCGTCCACGCGATATGGTTCCTCGCCAATATCTTCAATTAATAAAATTTTGTCACTTGTTTCGATCTCGAATTTTGTCCCAATGCTTTGAACTAATAATGATAAATTCCCGCCTACCACTTCTGCTTTCGTTGTGCCTTGACTAAGTACCGCTAGCTCGCTTATTTTTTCATCATATACAAGTGGTGTTGGTTCAAATAACTGTTCAAACATTTTAGCTGACAGTTCCGCAAAATCAGCGCTAGCCACATCGGATGTGAGCATCGGTCCATGGAACGTAACTAAGTTGGACAATTGACCAAAGGATGTATGCAAAAACGTAATGTCAGAGTACCCCCAAAATACTTTTGGATTATTTCGAATGAGTTCAAAATCAATCTTGTCTGTCATTCTTGCTGCGCCGTAACCACCCCGAGAGCAAATAATCCCGTTTATCTCTGGATTTGCAAACATATTATGAAGATCTGCTAAACGCTCTTCATCCTTCCCAGCTAAATACCCCCATCGATTACTCGCATGCTGCCCAAGCTTATAATTTAATCCGAGCTTTTCTAAAAAAAGAATAGCCTTTTCCATTTGCCCATCTCGGAATGGTCCAGATGGAGAAATAATGCCGATTGTATCTCCCTTTTTTAATCTTTTTGGCTTTTGTCTCACCTTTCATCCCCCTTTTAATGGAAATTTCTACGTGAACAGACTTTGGAAGCGTCACGAGGAGCTAGCATTGGAGCGGAAAGTAACAGTTATTTAAATAGGAATATATGTTTAAATATTTATGTATTATGAGTTAATTATGTATATTTACACAATGCTTTACTAATTCCGGCAGCAAGGGATAATGATTAAATATTGATTTATTGTATTAATCTTCACATTTTACTCATACACTTTGAATAATGTGTAAAACAGGAAGGAGGATTTTTTGTTTACACAGTATAAATATTGGAAGCCTTATATTAGCCCGTTTGATCCATGTAAGCCTATACGGATTAAAAGCTATGCAACACCTCCACAACTATACATCGGTTTTCAGCCAGTCGGACTTGCACAATTTCACTCTCCACAACTAGCTTTAAGGCATGGGACACTTTGGCCTCAGCTCTACAGCCCTTATCCAGCTCCCCAAAAAGGGGGGACGAAAAATGAATAAGAAAATGCCCCCAGAATTTTATAAACTACTCGAAGAAATTCAAGCGATTGATTTTGTATTAGTCGAATTAACCCTCTACTTAGACACACACCCTCATGATTTCGAATCGATTAAACAATTTAATGAAACTGCCCAAAAAAGTATGGAATTAAAGGTTCACTTTGAACAACAATTTGGACCGCTTATGAATTTTGGGAGAAGTTTCTCTAATTATCCTTGGAATTGGATTGATACACCGTGGCCATGGCAAGTGTAAATCTCATCATCGAGGGGGAAAAACGTCTTTGTGGTATTACGAAAAAAAGCTACAATACCCTGTGAAAGTAAGTGAATGTAATCCAAGGTTAGCGAAGTATTTAGTGGAACAATACGGGGGAGCTGATGGGGAATTAGCAGCTGCCCTCAGGTACATGAATCAACGTTACACCATTCCTGATAAGGTTATTGGTCTTTTAACAGATATCGCAACGGAGGAATTTTCCCACTTAGAAATGATTGCGACCATGATTTATAAGCTGACGAAAGATGCCACGCCTGAACAATTAAAAGAAGCAGGTCTTGGTGATCATTATGTCGCACATGACTCAGCTCTTTTTTATAATAATGCCTCGGGTGTACCATTTACAGCTGCTTATATCCAGGCAAAAGGTGACCCAATCGCCGATTTATACGAGGATATTGCCGCGGAGGAAAAAGCACGTGCCACATATCAGTGGATCATCGATATGTCAGATGATGTAGATTTAAATGACAGCTTAAAATTCCTGCGAGAACGAGAAATCGTCCACTCCCTCCGGTTTAGAGAAGCTGTCGAAATGTTAAAAGACGACCGCGATACGAAAAAGATATTTTAGTGATTACTATGCCATCTTCGAACGATTCGAAGGTGGATTTTTTTCATTCATTCACAAAACGTATTAATTCCCTATGAACTTTTCATTCCTTTGTATAGAGCTAAAAATTCAAAGTAATACTAAAGAGTATTGTAGCAAATACAGTTCGAACTAAAGGAGGAATAAATGTGACGAATCATGATAATGCATTATCTATTTTAGCTTTAGGCGGAATAAATGAAATTGGGAAAAATATGTATGTTGTGCAGTATGGAAATGATCTTGTCCTCGTTGATTGTGGTGCGAAATTTGCTGACTACCACATACTAGGTGTTGATTTAATTATTCCAGACGTTTTTTATTTACAAGAGCATCGAGAAAAAATTAAAGCATTAATTGTGACACATGGACATGAGGATCATATCGGTGGCATTCCTTATTTTTTAAAGAAGATGAACATCCCTATTTATGCTACACGTTTTACGCTCGGATTAATCGAACTAAAATTAAAAGAGCATAAAATTTTACGGGAATCAACGCTTCATGAAATTAACGCAGATACCCATTTAACGTTTGGGGAGATGGATGTGAGCTTCTTTAAAGTCAGTCATAGTATTCCTGATTGTTTAGGCATTGTGTTTCATACACCAGAAGGAAAGGTCATTCATACAGGCGATTTTAAATTTGATTTAACACCTGTAAACGAGCAATATTCAGACATTCATAAAATGGCTAAAATCGGTGAAGAAGGTGTACTTGCCTTAATATCCGAAAGTACAAATGCTGAGCGCCCTGGATTGACCCCATCTGAACAGCTTGTTGGTGGTCATCTTGAAGAAGCTTTTCTAAAAGCACAAGGAAAAGGGAAAATTTTCATTTCGACATTTGCCTCCAATGTCAATCGTGTGCAGCAAGTGGTCGCTGCCTGCTTGAAAACGAATCGTAAGCTTGCACTGCTTGGTCGAAGTATGGTCAATGTCGTACATGTGGCGAGAGAGCGAGGCTATTTAGATATCCCTGATTGGATGATGGTCGATGCACGTGATATCCATCAACTCCCTTCTGAACGAATCGCCATTTTATGTACGGGGAGCCAGGGGGAACCACTTGCCGCGCTTGCTCGACTTTCAACCGGTAGCAATCGAGATGTTAAAATTCATCCTGGTGATACAGTCATTTTGGCTGCTTCCCCAATACCAGGAAACGAAAAAGATGTCTCACGTATCGTGGATAATTTGTTCCAATTAGGAGCACATGTCATTTACGGCTCTTCAAGCATTACCGGTATGCACGTTTCTGGACACGGTTATCAAGAGGATTTAAAGCTCATGTTAACACTTATGAAGCCAAAATATTTCATCCCAATTCACGGGGAATATAGAATGCTTCATCAACACCGTTTATTAGCTGAATCAGTCGGTGTAGAAAAAGGGCATACATTCATTATTAATAATGGTGATATTGTCGATATTCAAAACGGTGTAGCACGACAAACGCGTAAAACAGTCGCTGGAGATACGTATGTCGACGGTTACGGCATCGGTGAAGTAGGACAAGTCGTACTTCGTGACCGGAAGCAGCTATCTGAGGATGGGATGCTCGTCATTGTCATAACCATTAGTAAGCTAGACGGCTCACTCATTTCTGATCCTGATACAATTTCTCGTGGATTTGTCTATGCAAAGGATGCAGAGGATTTGATTAACAATATTAATACGCTCGTCAAAGAAAGTATTGACCGTTTTAAGGAAGCCAATCCTTTTGCGATGAAGCAAGCAGTCAAAAAAGCAGTTGGTCAATATGTATTTACCCATACAAAGCGAAAGCCCATGCTCTTGCCGCTTATCATTGAAATTTAAAACACAGGGGGATGTTCTCCTCCTGTGTTTTATTTAATCTGCACCATTATGTTCTTCTTTTTCCCATCGCTCAATTTCTTCTCGAACGATTGGTGCAACTTCTTTTCCTAGTAGCTCAATGGATCTCATCACATCTTCATGTGGCATGGAACCAACTGGACAGTGAAGCATAAAGCGTGTGATGCCTACCTGTTTACGAAGGAAGATAATTTTTTCTGCTACGGTTTTTACGTCCCCAACATATAGCGCCCCTTCTAGGCTACGTGCGTCTTCAAATGTTTCGCGTGTATAAGGTCCCCAACCTCGTTCTCTCCCTAAAGCATTCATCACAGCTTGTGTTGGCGGGAAGAATTTTTCAACAGCTATCTCGGTACTATCTGCGATAAAACCGTGTGAGTGCGTGGCAACTGTTAGCTTTGAAATATCATGTCCTGCTTTCTTAGCCGCTTTATAATATAGTTTGACAAGCGATGCAAATCGTAATGGACTGCCACCAATAATGGCCAAAGCAAGCGGTAAGCCAAGAGCGCCTGCACGTACAACAGACTGCGGCGTACCACCACTTGCAATCCAAATCGGTAAAGAATCCTGTACGGGACGTGGATACACCCCTCGGTTGTGAATGGCGGGACGATGCTTGCCACTCCAATGAACGATTTCAGATTCTCTTATTTTTAATAACAGGTCTAATTTTTCATCAAATAATGTATCATAATCTTTTAAATCATAGCCAAACAACGGGAACGATTCGATAAAAGAGCCTCGCCCTGCCATAATTTCCGCACGTCCATTTGACAGTGCATCAACCGTTGAAAACTCTTGAAATACTCTTACTGGATCATCTGAAGATAGTACGGTCACCGCGCTTGTTAGCCTAATACGTTTCGTCAGCGGTGCAGCAGCGGCAAGTAATACAGCTGGTGTTGAGCAGGCATAATCTTCTCGGTGATGCTCACCAACACCATACACATCTAACCCCACTTCGTCGGCCAATACTATTTCTTCAAGTACTTCTCGAATACGTTCAGCATGGCTAATCGTTTTCCCTGTGTTTACATCTGGCGTCGTTTCAACAAATGTCGTTAAACCAATCTCCATTCCAATCTCCTCCTGCATATATATATTGCCTTACCGTTATCATAACGAGTTCAGCTAAATTTGTCCTTTTTATGATATTTCTTTAATAGCTCATAAAATGTTCTATGTTGCGCACATTACACTTAGGAGGTGAACAGCCATGAGTAAAAATAATAAGAGAACAATCAATACACGTACGCACAATCCATATGGTCTATATAAAAGCACAGACTTAGATGACACAAATAGCAATAACAATAACCCTAACGACAATTTAAACGAAGAATTCGCTGCTGAATTTGATGCGAAGGCAAAAAATAAAGATAATAAAACAAACCATGATAAAAACCAGCAGTCCAATAAAAATGAAAACAAGTAGCTACACAAACATGAAAAGCGACACAAAAGATAAAATCATTCTGTGCCGCTTTCCCTCCATCTTTCATTATTTCACCTTGAACGTGTTAGCTAAACCTAGTAACGCTTCTGATACTTCTGATAATTTCTCTGATGATCGTTCGATTTCTTTCATTGCATTCAATTGTCCTGCTGAAGAATGTACTACGGATTCTGCCATATTTTGCGATTGATTCGTAGTTAATGTTGAGTTTTGCTCCATTTCCCTCATGGCTTTTTCCATATGGATGGTGCTCGCTTTTATTTGTTCTATTTTACATGCCACTGTAGAAAAATGAGTCGTGACATTCTGTATCCTGTCTGTTATTTCATGAAAGACAGATTCCGTTTCATGAAATTGCATGAGGCCTTCCTTTAAGGCTTTTGTGCCATCATCAATTGAAGAAACAGCATGTTCAGATTGTAGTTGAACTTCTTCTATCGTTTTCGTAATTTCTCCCGCCGCTTTTGAAGACTGTTCTGCTAGCTTTCTCACTTCATCTGCTACAATCGCAAACCCTTTCCCGTGTTCGCCGGCTCGTGCTGCTTCAATCGCTGCATTGAGTGCGAGTAAATGCGTTTGTTCTGCAATGGCATGAATGATATGAACGGCTCTACCGATTTCAGCCATTTGGTTTTCAAATGTTTTAATGACATTGGCAGTTAACTCAATTTGTTGCTGCATCTCCGTCATCTTGATTTCCGTTTCAGCAACAATTTGGGTACCATTAGCCGCTTTTTTGCTTGTCTCGTCCGCCAGTTTTGTCCCTTGATTCACAGTTGTAGACACTTCATTCATCTCAACTGTACTTTGAATCGCAAAATGCAACGCCTGCTTTACATGTTCCGATTGTAAATCTTCACATGCAGCCACTTGCTTCGTTGCTACTAAAATTTGTTCAAGCGCAAGCTTACTTTGTTTAATGGCCTCTTTTAATTCATCGGAGGAGACTGCAACATCCGACGAACTATTTTGCACGTTTCTCACCATGTTACGCAGATTTTGTATGACCTGTTCAAAGCTCGCCGCTAATAGACCGATATCATCTTTTGATTGAATCGTCATGTCTACTGTTAAATCACCTGTTGAAACAGGTTCTACTAACTTCCTCATCTTCCCTAACACACGACTAATGACAAGCTTATAAATCAAATAATTAAAAATACCTACTAGTAAACCCGCGATAATACAGCTTAGGGAAAAGAGCAATTTCTTTCCTTCCCCAACTTCAACAAATAGTTCAGCAAATATGGGGAAAATAATCCCCATCATAATCCCTAACGATAAAAAACTATACAAAATCCTTTTTTCATAACTTATCATGGTTTTCGTTACACCCACTTTACATCAAAAATCATCTATTTTGATTATACCGTTTACTGAAATATTTGTATTTACACTTTTAGGAATTGTGGTATAGAAAAAAGCGATACAGTCTATGCCGTATCGCTTTATACACTATCCTCTGTATTTCATTGTCAAACCTTTTAAGAAACAACGTGCGAAGCGATCGCCACATTCCTTGTAGTTTTTATGACCCGTGTTGCGTAAAATAGCACCGATTTCTCCTTTGGATACCGTTACGCCACCTTCATACAAAAGGTCTAGTACATCTTCGCTCGTTAGCTGTAAGGCAATCTTTACTTTCTTTAACAGCATGTTATTGGCACTTTCCTTACCTGTTACCGGCACCGGACCCGCTACATTGCCCTCTTTATCTTTTTGCGGTCCACGCTTAAATGTAATAAAGCCATTTAAAAACGCCTCGAGCATTTTATTATTTACTTTAACAAAGTTTTCGGGTGCTTCCTCATCTTCTCTTACTTTGATGAGCATGTTAAGCACCTCTTCTTTTGTGACGTTCATGCCCCCCAGCTTAAAAATATCTACCATGTCGATATTTTTAATATCCAGTGCATAGCGTAAGCGAATTAATATATCATTATTTGTCATATAAAAACCTCCTGTACTATCGTGCTATTTCAAGATAAAACCTAACACTCATTCATCGTATTTAAATAATTAACCGTCATTCTGTTAAACAGTATTTTATTCTAAGTGAAAATACATCAATTCACAAGCATTGATATTTATAGACCCTACATAAAAGTCAGCAAATATCAATTTTCAATAAAAAATGACGAGATCTATACGTTTATAGTCTCTCGCCATTTTCATTATATTATTTACTTTCTACATTATCTAATGCTTTATTTTTTTCAACCCTGTGCATTTCTAGTACATGTTCAGTAGGAGGAACAAGTAAGCTAACTACAACGATTGTAATCCCTGAAATCACAACGCCTGAGAAAACAGGGGCTAACCATAGTTCATGCAGTAATCCTATAAACCCTTCTGATTGTATAGGAAGCGCAGGAACCGATGTCAATGAAGTGACTATGTAATAAATGAGCCCTACGGATATACTGGCCCAAACAGCAGGTGTACTCACTCGCTTCCAAAATGGTCCTAATACAATCGGCCAAAAAATCGTTACGAAAATGATATCCCATGCTAAATAAGCTAAATCGATTACCTTTTGGAAGCTAACTGCTAATACTAAGCCTAACAAAGCACTTGAAAGAATTACGAGTCTCGAAAAACGTAATAACGTTTTAGGGTTTGGATTGGGGTTAATAAAATCTAAATAAATATTTTTCGTTACAATGCCTGAAGTAGCAACATAACATGCCGCAACTGTTGACATCCCCATCGCTGCCATCGCCGTTAAGAAAATGGCGGCTATAAGGGGCGGAAAGTAGCCCTGTGCAAAAGCTAGCATCAATATTTCTGGATTATCGCTATTTGGATAAATTGTTCTGAATGCCTCACCTAGCATTCCAGGAATCCAGCTAATTGCAATAATAACAGCACCAGCAATCATCATACTACGCTGTGCTACCTTTGGACTTTTCGCTGCGGCAACCCGTTGTCCCAAATCCACTGCTGGAATATCGCCAAGCGCTAGCACAAGGTATAACGACCAGAATTCTACTCCCGCCTTATTGAATAATTCACTAATATTCCACCATTCCGGATTAAATGTAATATCAGGATAGTAAAATAAAACAAAAATAGTAATACCTAAAATACCAGCAATCGCAAGTGCACCTTGTACAATCTCAGTATAAGCTACTGCCCATAGTCCACCGATTACTGAATATAATACGGTTAAAGAAACGAATAATAACGCGGCCGGAAGAAAATCGATTTGCAGTAATTGCTGAATAATATACGTTCCGCCAACTGTTAATGCGGCTGCATTGAAAACACCGAATGCAATGGCCATTACAATACCTGTGTAAGCACCTAATTTTTTGCTACCGTATCTCAGTCCATAGTAATCTGCTAGAGTCCAACCTTTTAATCTTCTAAGTGGCTTCGTCCAAATGAGTCCACCTAAAATCATACATGTGCCTAATCCACCCATTGTGGCTGACCCTTCAAAACCGCCACTTGTATAACCTGATCCAACAGCAGCAAAAAAGAATGGTGCCGCTAATAATGCAGCAATTAAACTTCCTGTAACAACAGATAATGGCATACTCCAGCCTGCAACAATTAAGTCTTCTGCTGTTTGTACACGTTTGTAGCCTTTATAACCTACATAATAAATAAAAATTAGATATAGGCTGAATACGATAATATTTAACATTTGAATACTCCTTATCCATTCATAACGACTCCACCATTAGGGGTTAAAATTTGACCTGTATAGAAATTAGCATGTTCTGAAGCTAAAAATAACACGCTTTTCGCTATTTCTTCTGGGTGCGCTAGTCGTTTCAAAGGATATTTAGCGGACTCTTCTTCAATATAATTTTCGCCAAATTCTTTCAAAATGTCTGTATATGTTCCACTAGGGGCTACTGCATTTACTAAAATATGAGGGGCTAACTCTCTACCCAAAGCTTTTGTAAATGCATTAATACCACCTTTGGCAGCTGAATAATGTGTAAACTCTTCACATCCTAAGCTACCAAGATCAGAGGAAATATTAATAATTTTCCCACTGCCTTTTTGCTTCATTCTTTTCGCTGCTTCTCTACTATTATAGAAACAACCGTACAGATGCACTTTAATCATCCGATCCCACTGTTCATCTGTTAAATCTATAATATTAGAAGACTGTGCAAATCCAGCATTGTTTATTAATACATCAATCTTGCCTAAGTGATTGTCCATGTAACGAAACATTTCTTGAACTTGTTGAGAATCCGATACATCGGCATGAAATTTTAAGGCCTGTCCCCCAAACTTCTCCGCTTGCACACGGACTTCTTCTGCCTCTTTCTCGTCTCCAATGTAATTTATTAGAATATTGGCTCCTTGCTCTGCAAACGCTAATGCAATCGATCTCCCTATTCCTTTACTTGAACCTGTAATCAATACATTTTTTCCATTAAAATTCAATTCCATTAACGCTCGTTCTCCAATTTAAATTTAGCTACAAGTGCTTGTAATTCCTCTGCCGTTTCGCCTAGTGAAGCAGAAGCCTGTGTTACTTCCTGCATCGTTACTAATTGTTGCTGTGTAGCTTCTGACACATTCGTCGAGAATGCGGAAGATTTTTGTGCAGAGTGTGTAATATGATTGACCGATGCTGTCACTTCTTCTGAAGAAGCTGATATTTGTTGAGATGCTGCAGAAATTTCTCTAATTTGACTTGCTACTTCTTCTGAAGAAGTTAAGATATCTTTAAAGATTTTGCCTACCTCATTTGTATATTCCATCCCAGCTTTTACATCTTCTTTTCCTTTTTCCATCACAACAAGTGAGGCATTTGAATCAGATTGAATTGTGCTAATCAAATTGTATATTTCCGTTGCTGATTGAGAGGATTGTTCTGCTAATCTTCTTACCTCATCTGCCACAACCGCAAATCCTTTACCATGTTCACCCGCTCGCGCAGCTTCAATCGCTGCATTGAGTGCGAGTAAATTCGTTTGATCTGCAATTTCCGTAATAATGTTTACAATGTCACCAATTTTATTTGTACTTACATGCAAACCATTAATTGTTTTGCCAATTTGCTCAACGGATTCATTGATTAATTGCATTTGGGAAATAACTTGTTGAACAACATTATCCCCACGTCTTGACGCTTGCGAGGAAGAACTAGATGATTCAGCTGCACTATTTGCCGAATCTGCAATTTGCTGTATGCCCATCGTTGTTTCTTCCATAGCAGTAGCTGTTTCTTCTGTTGTGATTAAAGATGCTTCAGCATTTTGCGTAATCTGCTCCATGTCCTTCGCAATATATGTAGAACTGTCATATACACCTGTCGCATTCACATTCAGTTGATTGGCTGCAGTAGAAATATGGTTCGACGCATTTCTAATGTTTAATATAAGATGTTGTAAATTCGAAACCATTGTTTGAATAGATTGAGATAAGTGGCCAATTTCATCATTCGTAATTTCCAAATCTACGTCCTTCAATTCTCCATTGGCTACTTGATTTGCTACCTCTACTACTTTTCCAAGTGGTTTAAGTAGTCGCACAATGAATATGTAAAGTAAGACTAATAAAATGACAAGACCAATTACTGTAATCGCAATTTGTTTGATAATACTCGATTTAATAATCGCATGAATATAATCTGCTGAATAATCAATCCCTATTAATGCAATAACTTCCCCTCTACCATCTTTAATTGGGGCAAATACTGTTCGCCATGTTCCGAAAGCATCTTCGAAAATTTCAGTCACTTCTACTTGATTATTGTCAAGTGCAAGCTTAGCTGTTTCAGTATGCTCAGGGGCTAAATCGGCAAAAGCTTCTCCTGCTTCGTATACTTCATTTAAATTGGAAGTATAACCGATTGGAATAATGTTGTTATCTTCTATTTTCCAAAGATAACTCCAACTCATAATTCCTTGTTCATTTTGGATAGTATCTAACTGATTTTGTACTTTCTGGAAAACTTGATCTTCCTCACCTTTTACAGATAATAAAGATTCGATTTCTTCCTGATCAAGGGTCATTGCTGTTAGAATCCCTACACTTTTCAGTTCTTGCTCAAGGTCTGCATCCATGCGATTATTTAGTTCATTAATACTCTGAAATGTAATAATAGTAGTAAGTACTAAAACAATGCTAGAAACAATCAATAACAATCTGTTCTTTAATGACATACCCTTTATAAATTTCAAAATTTTTACCTCCCTACTTTTTTAATGATTATACTTTTTTAATGAATGACAGCCTTTAATATAATGATAATATTTTGTAAAAAAACTACACATACAACATTCCATTTAACTAGTTGCCATTAAGTTTGAAATAGAGACAAATAAAAAAGCCTATTTAAATAATAGGCTACTAGGAAACTTGTAATAACTTCATCATATATGTTGATTATCTATTTTTAGATTAAAAATGGTGGAAGAGTGATTTACCATCTATATTTTAGCTACCTTCTAGAATAGGAAATAGCTTGTATTCGTAAATAAATGGCATACTTTTTCACTAATCAACAGACGTATAACCGACTATTACTAATATCCTTTTGCAGTTCAGCCATCCTAGCATCCAACACCTTAGACCTGTAACTTTGCGTCTCTATCTTTCAATAGATTTGCCTATCATCACCCTTAAATTACCATAAAGCATTTATTCAGTCAATTTATTACTGAAATTAACTAATTGGTTACATGAATACACCTACATACTTCCTTAAAGGGCGAACAAATTTTGGCGTTAAACCAAACTTTTATTTGATCGAGATTTTTATAATTGGCTCATATTTAGGAGTTTGTTCCATATTTGTTTTATACAATACGATTTCGTCTACATGAAAAGATAACGGCTTAGCTTGAAAGGGATTATACTCTGCTAATAGCCCCTTATCGAACCCTTCAGCACTAGACCATTTCCGTGCGAATGTAATATGAGGGTGGTACGGACGCGTATCTAACGTAAATCCAGCATCTAAACATTGTTGATGCACAATTGCTTGCAGTTGAAATAGTGCACGTTCCTCATTTACTGCTCCCCAAAAAATTCGCGGTGTTTGCTCATTGCCGAAAATATTAAGCCTTGTAATTTGCAAAGAAAAGCTTTGCCCTTTCGTCATAGCGTCACCTACTAAATCAATCACTGTTTGAAGTTTTTGCTCCTCTACAGCACCGAGAAAAGCTAAAGTAATATGATAATCATCCATATGTACCCAGCGGTTAAACTGGAAAATATGTTTTACATGCAGCATCTCCGCATGAATGATTTTCTTAATCGTATCCGGTAATGGCACGGCCCAAAAATAATGTGGATTTTTACTCATTTGATCCCTCTTTTTAATATATATTTTGATTTCTATTACTAAAAATGATCAATATATTAATCCCCTTCATTCATATTGTTAGCCATATTGTTCATCATTATGTTCACTAGTTTTCGTCATTTAAGATGATTGCAACTATCCATATGAAGAAAGCCCGAAAAGCTTTATCGCATTTTCGGGCTACAGTAGTTATGATACGATTGAAGTAACGGTAATGGCTCTAGTTTTTATTCTTCCTTCCGAAATGTCTTAGGCATTAACACAACGATTACTTCTCCCGTTACAACGAGTTGATCGTCCGCAAATACTTCGGTGTACACTTTATACTTTTTCGGATGAATTTCTTCTATAATACCGATTGCCTTTAATGGTCCGCCCATTGGGGTCGGTTGTTTATAATTTACTTGTAAGGAGCTTGTTACAAAGCGCGGTGGATTCACCCCGTCACCTATTTCATTGCCATTTTTACGATGTAAATACAACGAGGCTGAGCCCGCACTATGGCAATCGATAAACGATGCGAGCAAACCGCCATATACAAACCCTGGAATTCCCCCTGTATACTCTGGCCTTGGCGTGTACATCGTAATCGTTTTCTCACCAAGCCAGCCTGTACGAAGATGATGCCCCTGTTCATTTAATCGTCCACATCCATAGCACCAAGCTAAATCATCTGGATAATCATCTTGAATCGCTTTTATCACTTTTTCCTCCATATTCATCCCCCCATGTATAGAAAATCTTTAGTTTTTCCTAGTTACCCCTTTAGTCAATGACAAACCCGATTTTCCCTAATTGTTGTGCATTTTCTAATCGCTTGAATGCTTGTTCAAACTGCTCTAAAGGATACATTGCATCGATAATTGGCGTGATATTATGCTTCTTTATAAATTGCAGCATTTCACGAAATTCTTCTGCGCTCCCCATTGTTGAACCTAAAAGGCTAAACTGACCATAGAAAAATGCGCGAAGATTCAGTGGCACGACATCCCCTGCCGAAGCTCCAAAAGTGACGATTGTACCGCCTGGACGAAGCTGTTCTAGTGATTTATTAAACGTCGCCGCGCCTACACATTCAATGACAAGGTCCATCTTTTCTCCACCGAGTGCCTCGTTCCAATCTGTATTGCTATCAATTGCCTGATCAGCGCCCATTTCTAACGCCCTTTTACCCTTCTCTTCTGAGCGCGATGTCACATACACGATCGCACCAGCTGCTTTCGCAAATTGTAATAAAAACGTGGCGACACCACTACCGATACCAGGAATCAGTACCTTCATTCCTGGCTGTACACGTCCTCTCGTAAATAATGCTCGATATGCTGTAAGTGCCGCGAGAGATAATACCCCCGCTTCTTCCCATGTTAAATGTCCCGGCTTTGGTACTACATTTTCAGCAGGAATGACAACGTATTCCGCAAAAGTACCATGAAACGGAAGACCGAGAATTTCGAATCCTTCAGGTGGCGCATCACTCTTTTCTTTCCAGCCAAGTCCCGGATTAATGACAACTTCAGTACCCATTTGAACATCGGATACTCCTTCACCAATCGCATCAATAATCCCTGCGCCATCTGACCCGATAATAAGAGGGGGATCTGTTGGTTGATGACGGTTAAGGACAAATAAATCACGGTGATTAAGTCCGGCTGCTTTGAGCTTTACTCGAACCTCCCCCGCTTTTGGCTGCACCTTTTCTATATCTCGATATGTAAGACCTTCAAAGCCTATTGTCTTTTCATGCACAACTGCTTTCACCTATAAAACACTCCTTATTTTTCAATCAAATAAATGATTACTCTATCAAATTATCTGTTGATTTACCTCTTAATTGTTAAAGAGAACATTAGAATACGTTGATTTCCGCTACGGCTGACTCGCTTTCCGCAGGCACGGCTTTTTATTAATCATTTCACTAAAAAGCACGCTTATGATCTACTAGTATTTGTATAATCAACACATCTATCAAATTAGTCATAGCCTTCTATAATGATATACCAAATATACAGACTATTCAAAATTCAAACTCTTGATACGAAAAATAAATAAAAAAACCCAACTCATTCATATGAATTAGGTTTCGAATGCTCACCATATAACGGTCTTAATGATGGTCTTCTGCACGCATTGCCTCTTCTTTCGTTACATGTACCGTGCCAAATGGGTGTTGTGGAGGAGCATAAATCGAGTACAGCTTTAGCGGGATATTCCCTGTATTCGTTAAGTTATGCCATGTGCCAGCTGGGATGATAATCGCATCATCATCATGTACACTTCTTACAAAGTGTAACTGTTCTCTTGTTTTTCCCATTTGAATAATCCCTTGCCCCTGTTCAATCCGTACAAATTGATCCAGTTGAGGATGAATTTCGAATCCGATATCTTCCCCCGGTTGAAGGCTCATCAACGTTACTTGCAAATGCTTCCCTGTCCATAAAGCAGTCCGATACGCATCGTTCTGTTTCGATGCTTCATTAATATCTATGACAAATGGGTTTGCTCCATAATCTTTTAGCTCCATTTGATTTCTTTCCATTACTGATGGGCAAAATCCAAATTGGTAAGTGCCATTCATTGCCGTTCCATAATTCTGTTGTCCCACACAGTTACACATTGGTACATGCATATAAGGAGGGGACGAATATGAATACATCCAAGGTGCATAGTACATTTTCTTCCACCCTTTCGTACATTTCTCAAATTATCCTATGCAACGCGGTCAAAGAACGTACTTAATAATCATGTGATAACTATACGAGATTATTATCCTGTGACTTTTTTCGCACATTTTTTTCTTGAACAGGTAAAAAATATATTTAACTAAATTTAAAAACCTCCAATTAGCATTATAATAAAACAATAGATATAGATATTTATGGAAAAGTTAAGGGGAGCTTATCATGCGTATTACTCAATTAAAATCAGTAAAGAAAAAAATTTTAGTGGGGTTCGGTATTGTTTTATTACTTATGCTAACGTTATCGAGCTATCTTATTTTGACAATGAAGTACATTCATCAAAAAACAGAAATCGTCATTAAAGATGAAGTGAACTTACTCGTATTAGATGAAACAATGGCATTCAATATTTCACAAAAAATTGCATTAGCACGTGGATATGTACTTACAGGCGATACGAGTTATAAAGAGGAATTTGAACGATATAGCCAACAAACAATTGATTTAGAACAACAGCTAATCGAGCACTCAGATTCCGATAAAGTAAAAAATCTTATTCAATTAGGTCAACAGTGGCAGAATACGGTTGAAAATGAGATATTTCCTTTATATGACCAAGGAGATGCAGCTGCAGCGATTGCCTTATTAAGTGGTGAGGCACAAATACAAGCACGGGAATTAATGACAGGCTACAATGAAATGACGGCTAACCGCGAAGCAATAATGGCAAAGCAAGGGGATGAAATTAGCCAATTAGGCACTAGTATTATGATGATCAATATTATTTTCATTACAATCATCGTGATTATTGGCTTGCTTATTGCTCTCTATGTCACAAACAGCATTGTTAAACCAGTTAACCGTGTTATGCACCGACTCCAAAAAATTGCCGATGGAGATTTGAGTGATCAAGCACTTACAGTCAACTTAAAAGATGAAATTGGTGTGCTAATGCATGCTACCAATGCTGTCAGCGAAAACAATAATAAACTACTTCAGCAAATTCAACAGGCTGCAGATCACCTATATCAAGGTAGCCAGGAAATTTCATACTCAACAACAGAAGTGAGTAATGGCTCTGAACAGATTGCCATGACCATGACTGAGCTAGCAACAGGTGCGGAGGCACAAGCAAATCTATCAGGGGAAATGGTGAGCAAGATTGAATCATTCACACAAAACATCAATGAAATTAATGACAACGGACAAAAAATGACGATTCAATCGGATGAAATTCTCGAAATGACAACTCATGGTCAGCAATTGATGAATCAATCGCTTTCTCAAATGGCAATGATTAATGATGTCTTTAAAATATCTGTTGTTAACGTACAAGAACTAGGAAAACAATCACAAGAAATTTATCAACTCGTTGCGGTCATCGAAGAAATTTCAGCCCAAACAAATTTACTTGCACTGAATGCTGCTATTGAGGCAGCTCGGGCCGGAGAAGCTGGAAAGGGCTTTGCTGTTGTGGCATCTGAAGTAAAAAAATTAGCGGAACAAGTTTCACATTCTGTTGTCAATATCACTCAAATTATCGATAAAATTCAGTTCGAAACACGTACTGTAACAGACTCGCTTCAAAATGGCTATACAGAGATTGAAAAAGGCTCTGAACAGATGCGAGTAACAAGCGAAACCTTTGATAAAATCAATCAAGCTATTCATCTCGTTACACAAAATATTCAAGATACATCTCACCGTATCAATCAAGTAACAGCAGACAGTGAGAATGTCGGCAAAATAATTGAAGAAATTGCCGCTGTAACTGAAGAAGCAGCGGCAGGTATTGAAGAAACAGCTGCTTCTGCTGAACAATCAAGTAGTTCCCTACAAGAAGTAGCAAATCGTGCTCACCAGCTTCTCGAAACAGCTGAACAAATGAAAGCAGGCATCCATCGTTATAAGCTAAGAGGTGAATAAAAAACCACTACTACAAATGATATACAAAATTTCACGATTTAAAAATTTTGGGCCAGTGCATAGATGTACTGGTCTTTTTGATGGATAGGAAAGTATATGTTTTCAAGGAACAACACATAAGAATATACATATTTCCCGCACATATAATTTACAGAATCGGTCTCCGATTACTCTAGATAGAAAGAAGGATCATGTTGAATGTCATGATTGTGAGTGGCTTTATTTTTTTAAGTGTTAGTATCGGTGGGGGCATTGCTTGGCTCTTTTCAGCGCTATTTCGTCAGACAACACATCATTTATCGCTACTATGTGGCGGGTTTTTAATTGGATTACTTCTACTCGAAATTATCCCTAGTTCTTTACAGATGTATGAGCTGTTAAGCCTTATACTCGGTTTTCTCATTGGGCATCTGCTATTTCTCATACTGCACCATTTTTTCTATCAGACAAACCTACAAAAACAATCCGTCTACTTGCTCACAATCGCTATACTGATTCATACGATTCCACTTAGCCTCACTATCGGAAATTTACTTGGCAATGCGACACTCGGGATTGCTCTTACAGCTTCTATCGTGCTACATCATCTTCCTGAAGGTTTTGCAATCACAACTATTATGCTCTCACAAGGTGAAAAACTTCTTGGATTGCTTCTTTATTTCACAGGATTTGCCGCTTTCTTTGGTGTGTTTGTATGGCTTGGGTATTATACGAATCTAAGTAATGTATCTGGAGGAATCTTAATAGGCATTTCCATTGGCTTAATCGCTAGTACTAGTATTTCTGAATTTATTGTACATAACGTTCGAGCTACATCGAAAATAAATGTGCTAACTTATCTGCTAATCGGCTATTTACTCAGCTTTGGATTTCATTTAGTCATTGGATAGGACAATATTTATAGGAGGATTTCATATGGTTATCACACCCGGCATTAGGGATTTACCTTATGTAATACAAACAAATGGGACAAAATTCTTTACATTAATCGCAGAGGAAATCACATGGGAACTAGTAAACGGGATTTTTATTAAAGCTTGGGGATATAACGGTTCTACTCCAGGACCTACAATTCGTGTGTATCCTGACGATTATGTGTGTATTCGAGTCATTAATCGCTTGCCTGTCAAAACGAGCATTCACTGGCATGGGCTAATCGTTCCAAATAATATGGATGGTGTCCCGCCAATCGAGCCTTCTCCGTTTATCGAACCTGGACATTATTTTGATTACCATTTCACCATTCACAACCCACCTGGCACCTATATGTATCATGCTAATGTAGATGTTGCTGTACAAGATCATGCTGGTCTATTAGGTGGCCTTATTGTAGAAGACCCAAGCACGCAACATATGCCCAAATATAAAGATTACCTTTGTCTTCTACAAGAATGGGCAATTGGCGATTTACCACAAGGAGATTTAACAAAAGGTGTATATGACTTAACTTTCGTCAAACCAGAGTTTAACTTCTTTACGATTAATGGACGATGCTACCCTTTAACAGTGCCTCTGCTTGTAGAGTACGGCGACACAGTGAAAGTCCGTTTTGGCAACATCCAAATGAACCACCATCCAATGCATTTACACGGGCACCAATTCAGTATAGTTGGAGCAGATGGATTCCCGATTGCTGAACATATGCAAATTTGTAAAAATACCATTCTCGTTGCCTCTGGAGAAACTTGGGATATTAGCTTTCTGGCAGATAATCCTGGCATCTGGCCATTTCACTGTCATATGCCGCACCATGTCACAAATAACGGGGCTCTCGGGGTAGGAGGAATGTTTATGACAGTGAATTATTGTTAGGTCCCTCTACTTTGGAGCATTTAGCGTACTCCTACAAACAATTGAAGGAAAATATCCCCCTTTGTCGAATTTAGTAAATACAGGGGGGATATAAATGCTAACGAAAATTAGGAAAGTGAAGTTTGAGACGGAAAGAAAAAACCCTATGTATCAAGTAATTATGGAGTGTCCTAACGGGAAGGAATTATATATCAAATTTGATTATACATATGCAACAAATACGTTTTGGCCATTAGAAGTCAATTATAATAAGAAGGACTATGGCGCAAAACTAGCTTGGTATACACGAGAAGTGGAAAACATGACTGTTGAATCTTTCTTAGAGACGATTGCAAACAAAATTAATAAAAAATACAACTTTGAATTAAAAATAAGGAAATAAAAAGTCATAGATAAACTACGTATCTTGAAGTCGATACGACAGGTTTATCTATGACTGCGTTACTTAGCTGCTACCCCAATTTGCATAAATCGATTATAAACTGCTCGTGCTATTTTAGGATCCGTGACACTATGGATAATGGCACGCCCGTCCGCAAAAAAGACGATTCGACACTCCTCAAATTGACACGATAGCAAATACGGGTTTAACACAAGGTTTGTGACTTGATTGTTTATGTTGTTCGCTATCTCTTCCAATGAGTATGTTTGTGCAATACCCGGTCTGAGTTGCACTGCATCTCGCCCGCAAAGTACATGTGTTTTCATTTGATTTTCAAATTGTAAAAAAGGATACGTTGGCTGCTCTCCGCAACTTGGACAAGAAGGGTTTTTAAGCTTTTGCACATTGATTTCAGCTCGTTCATCTTTCCAAAGGTCGATGGATTGTACAATAGGTGCTAATGTTTTTCCAGCAAGCCATTTGAATACTTGTGTCACCTGATAGGCAGCTGTTACTTGCACAATCGGGCTAATGACACCAACCGTATCACATGTCATTGCATCCATTGGCAAATGATTGAGTAAACAATGTAAACAAGGTGTCTCTCCTGGAATAATCGGCAATGTCAGCCCATAACTCCCTACACAAGCACCAAATATATATGGGATTCCTTGCTTCATCGCTGCATCATTGACGATTAAGCTCGTTTCAAAATTATCTGTTGCATCTACGACAATGGAATGATCTTTCATTAATTCTTCAATATTGAGTCCGTGTACATCCTCAACAATGCCTACAATGGAGATTTCACTATTAATTTGCTCCAGTCGTTTTTTAGCAGCGATCGCTTTTGGCACTTTCTGTTGAACGTCTGCCTCTACATATAGCTGCTGCCTTTGTAAGTTACTCCATTCAACATAATCTCGATCGACAATAGTCATCTGCCCAACACCAGCCCTTGCTAGCATTTCAGAGCTAGCCGAGCCAAGTGCTCCTGCACCAATAATTAGAATCTTCGTCTGCTGCATACGTTCTTGCACATGCTTCCCTAAAAATAATGCTTGTCGTGCATAGCGGTTGTTCAAGATGTCACCATGCCCGTTGTCGGGCTACTTGCTACAGCATATTCTTTTTCTTCGATTCGTCCTGCCTCAAATCCTAGTCTTCCAGCTTCTACTGCTAGTTTCATTGCTTCTGCCATTTTCACTGGATCTTTTGCACCTGATACAGCTGTATTGAGCAACACTGCATCCGCTCCTAGCTCCATTGCATAAGCAACATCCTTAGGGGCACCAATACCTGCATCGACAATGACTGGAATTTCTGACTGTTCAATAATAAATTTCAAATTAAGAGGGTTAATGATTCCTTTTCCAGATCCAATCGGTGAAGCGCCCGGCATAATCGCATGGACACCAAGATTTTCAAGGCGTTTCGCTAACACTACGTCATCCGATGTATACGGTAATACGATAAACCCTTCCGCAAGCAGCATTTCAGACGCTCTTAATGTTTCAATCGGGTCTGGTAAAAGTGTACGATCATCGCCAATGACTTCTACTTTAATCATGTCGCATAACCCAGAAGCTTTCGCAAGTTTGGCAATACGCACCGCTTCTTCAGCCGTTTTAGCCCCTGCTGTATTCGGTAATAACGTGTATTTCGTTAAATCTAGTTGCTCAAGAAAATTCGGCTGTTCCGCTGAAAAAATATTCATTCTTCTCACAGCAAACGTTAAAATTTCTGATTGTGATACTTCTACTGCTTTTTTCTGTACTTCAAATGATGGGTATTTCCCCGTACCTAATAAAAGTCTTGATTGAAACGTACGATCTGCAATTTTTAACATATTTCATCCTCCTCCAACAAAATGAACAATTTCTACAACATCGCCATGTGACAGGCTAGTCGTTTCATAATTTTCTTTTGTAACAATTTCCTGATTTACTTCTACGACAACAATGCGATTTTCTAAATTGTAATGAGCCAGCAATCCTTGAACAGTCTGAACTATTTCTGGCAGGTCAATTTTCTTTCCATTTACAATCATAGACATGCTTTCATCACCTCCTAAACGGTTAATGGCTTTCCTCGGTCAATTCGAAATGCCTCTATCCACTCTTTTTTTACGTCTCTTTTCAAAATGAGGTTGGCAATCATCTCACCTGTTGCTGGAGCTAACAATATGCCATTGCGATAATGCCCTGTTGCAAATAAAATGGATTCATCTTCCGGATGATGACCGATGAATGGTTTTTGATCAAATGTTTGTGGTCGTAATCCTGACCAAACAGAGTCGATTTTCATATGAGCACTAGTAGGCAATAACTCTTTCGCTTTTTGAATTAATGTTTCGATACCATTTAAACTCACTTGTTCTGTCCAGTCGTTCTCTTTCATCGTTGCGCCAATAACAAGCTTCCCGTTATTTCTTGGGACAATATAGTATTTATCATGAAAAATCGTATGCTTTAAAACAGCCTGTTCATCCGTAACGGATATGCACTCCCCTTTGACTGGCGTCATTTGATACTGTAAACCTAGCTCCTTAAAGAAAGTAGTGCTCCAAACACCACTGGCAATGACAACGCGCTTCGCTTCCACAAGTCCTCGTGTCGTTTCAATTAGAAAGGTGTCATGCTGTTTTTTTATGTGTAGCACCTTTGTATAGTCAAAAATCGATGCCCCCATAACTTGAGCGCTTTTAGCAAAAGCCTGGCATACACCAATCGGTAACACATTGATATCGTCTTGGATATATGCTGCACCTACTATATGAGGGGAAACATCTCGTTCTAGTTTTCTTACTTCTTCTGCTTCCAGCCATGTAACAGTCGGTTGCGCTAACATGGTCGCTAATTCTTTTTTGTCACGATCAGAAAAGGCAAGCTTTAAAATTCCTCCCTTTCTATATCCTAAGTCGATACCGCTTAACCCATATAATTCATCTTTCAACTTCGAATAAAGAGACTGACTATATCTTGCAAAAGGGAAAAAGACATTGACATCCCCTTCACATTCCGAATGAGCACCGAGCATGCCTGCTGCTGCACTTGTCGCTTTTGCGCCGATTTGATTTTCCTCAAACACCGCTACGTCGATTTGCTCTTTTGCTAAATAGTAAGCGATGGCACTTCCAATAATTCCGCCACCAATGACGGCTACTTCATAGCTTGTTTTCATATTTGACCACCTCATCAAATTGACTTGCTGCAGCGAATGGATTTTCTGCTGAAAAAATACCTGACATCACAGCAATGCCGTCTGCTTGTATATGTTGTAATGCCTGTACTCGGTCTAAAGTGATGCCACCAATTGCAAAGATAGGAATCTTCAAATGCTTTTTCATCTCAAGGATTGGAGCAAGACCATGCGGGGACTTTCCTTTTTTGCTATTCGTTTCAAAACAATGACCATATAACACATAGTCAGCCCCTTGTCGCTCTGCCTCTTGTGCTCCTGCATAATCATGTACAGACTTCCCTACCTTGATATGAGGAAATAACGCCTTCACCTTTTGCACAGGCAGCCCCTTTTCTGGCAAATGCACCGTTTGAATGCCACTACATAATGCAATATCCAATCGATCATTTAAAATAAGTTTCCCTTTTTCAATACCACCCTCGTCTAAATAGTGAAGCAATGTCATGACTTCTTTTACCGTCTTCGTCTTTTCTCGTATTTGAATAAAATCGACGTTGTGCTGGATTTGGAGTATTTTCTTTGCCAGTTCAACAACTGTATGCGAATCATCCGTTACTGCCATCAGCTTCATGTTAGACATATACCCTCCTTTTTGTGATTTTTTACAAATAAAAAAACCACTCTCCTGAAAAGGAAAGTGGTTCTGTTTGAATAAGATTCATGTACAAAAAAGTACACAAAAAACCCCAACATCACTCTACTTCCCTACGCAGATACAAATCTGATCAGGTTGTGAGGGTTTAAAAGTAACTACTTTCTTCTCAGCCCTTATCAAGGGATCCCCTAGTAAAATTTCAATTTATTCAATTATTATGAATTCAACCATTATTCTATTACACAAATTTTTAAATAGCAAGAAGGCTTTTCAAATATGTTACAAGTATCTCCACTTCAATTCATGTCGTAATCGCATAAGTTCTCCCTTTTCATCTAGATATTTATGTTCTCTTATCTAGGTATCTCGTAATGAGCAAAAACGCATCCTAAAAATACCAGGTAAATAGTACAAGGTATGTATCATAGCCTCCGCGCTTTGCCACAGCCTACACAGGAGCTAAAACAGGCGCGGCCTGTTTGGATCTCCTGTTCCTGCTCCTGACGTTGCACTTTCGTCGCAAAGAAAATCTTGGCTCCTGTGGCTATGGCGCGCTACGGCAAAAGTGAATACTTCTCGATATGCTAGAAAAACATTTCTCTTTTCTAAAAGAAATCATTTTCTTTCCATTTGCACATTATAGTCTGTCTAGTCTTTACTGTAATTAATAAGGATTTCTCATTATTTTTAAGCCACTAATTATTTTCATTGAACAATAGTTGCTTGTAGCGGAGGCACGAGAGTGTAGCTGACGGCATACGCCTTTCGCTACAGAGCAATGTTTTTCTGCACCGGAAGTGAAGCGGCAGGTGCAAAGCTTCCTACGGGAAAAGCGATAAAAGAACAAAGGCTAAAACCGTCACATCGTGTGACAACGCCTTCGTGACCAACATCATGTTGTCCTCAAGACACCGCAGGAAATTTATTTGCGACGAAAGCGTAGCGACAGGAGCACCGAAGCATAAGCGACGAGGAGGCTTAATCTCGCACGTGGAAAGCGAGTGCCGGAGCGGAGAGCAACGGTTATTCAAATGGCAATATATATTTGTGAATTTTCTCATTATAACTAGTATGTTAAAATATAAGTTAACCACTAATACAATAATGTTTACATAAAATCATTACATATGGAGGAAAGAACTATGTATAAACTACGCGGTCATCATCTTTTTTGCCTTTTAGGGTATCGAGGAATGGGCTACTCTAAAGAATACGTAGAAAATATGACGCGCATCCATCAAACATTGAGAGCTAATCCAAAAACACTTGTGCAGCTTGTTAAAGGGCCTGACCATTTATGCGAAAGGTATCCTAACTCTGGCGAATACCATTGCCAAGATGACAATATTTACGATAGAGATGCTGTCATTTTAGAAAAGTTAGGTCTTCGTATTGGACAAATTGTAAGTTGGGAAGACATTGAATCATCCGTCAAACAACATGTCATCCCAAGTGATATTGGCATCGTTTGTGAAACCTGTTCTTGGCGCTCTTACGGGGTATGTGAGGAAGGGGTTCAGCGAATTACTACAGGAAACGGCTTGTGGGAAGTGAAATAGACTGCATAAACGTCTCTTTGCTTCTAGTATGATGCTTTCCCATAGAAATCTCCTCCTTTTACTACGCTTGATTTTTCAAAAAAATACGTAAACAGACAAAAGAAGCACTCAATCATTTTATACGACAAAATGATTGAGTGCTCTCTCTTTTAACGACTAAAGTGAATTTTCCTTAAGCCATTTTTCAATATAAGGATAAATTTCATTTACTGCGCGACGACCTGTACATACAGAAACGTGACCTGTTTGCACATCATGCAATGTCTTATTTTTGCTTGACACTTTATCATTCAGTGGCCTAATTTGTTGTGGTAAAACGATATTGTCACGAAGAGCACAAATATTCAATAGATTCGCTTTAATATTAGCTAGCTTTACTTGTTGTCCACGGACTTCTAATTCATCATTCATTAATTTATTACCCTGATAAAAATCCCCGATCCATTGTCTATATGCTTCACCTGGGAAAGGCACGCCATCATTCAACCACTTTTGCATTAATTTCCAATTCAAAACCGATTCTTGATTATCCACACGATGCGCTAAATTGATATATGTCCCTAATGTATTAGAAATTGGACTTAGCAATTTATTTCCATAGTCAATCATTTCAAATGGAATATTGCCTAATGTATCAACCAATTTATTTAATTGGAAATAATCTTTGTCTAACCAGTTTGTATATAAACCGGCATCTTCAAAATCGATTGGCGTTGTCATTAATACTAAATTACGAATCGGAAGGATATCATTATACAATGCTGTGAAAATAGCTGTCATTGTACCGCCCATGCAGTATCCAAACATCGTAATCTCTTTCGCATTCGAAATCTTCAATATCTTTTTCACTGCTCGAGGTATATAGTCTACGATATAATCATCTAACTTCATATGACGATCTTCGTAACCTGCTGTACCCCAATCTAGTAAATAAACATCATGACCTTGCTCCGTTAAATGTTCAATGAGGCTGTTACCTGGATAAAGATCCAAAATATATGGTTTATTGATCAGTGCATAAATCATTAAAATTGGCACTTTATTTGTTTTTTTCGTATTTGGTTGGAAGCGGTATAGCTTCGCTTTATTTTTTGTCCACACTAGTTCTTTTGGTGTTTGCCCAACTTGTGGGTCAGCATCTTTTGTCAAAATATCATTTACACGTTGGAATCTTTCAAGGTCATTGGAAAATGGTATAGAGTATGAAAAACGATCCATCCATTCCTCAAATGGCTTTGTATCTAAGTTAATCATGGAACTCCTCCTAGTTAATGGTTTCTATCAGCGCGCTAAAAGTTACATGTATAGTCCACCATTAACATTAATTGCTTGGCCGGTTACAAAGCTCGCTTGTGCTAAATATAGAACAGCCTCTGCCACTTCACCTGGTTGACCTAATCGTGGAATCGGCACTTTTGAAACGATCGATTGTTTTACATCTTCCGGCATTTCTGCAACCATTTCAGTTTCAATATATCCTGGACAAATGGCATTTACAGTAATCCCTTTGCTTGCTGTTTCTAAAGCTAAAGATTTTGTAAAACCTAATAAACCTGCTTTCGTTGCAGCATAGTTCGTTTGACCAAATGCCCCTGCCTGACCAACGATTGAACTAATGTTAATAATGCGCCCGAATTTTTGTTCCAACATATGTTCAATCACTTGTTTTGTTGTATTGAAAACCCCTGTTAAATTGACATCTAATACTTGATCCCAATCTTCTTTTTTCATTTTACGGAATGAACGGTCTTTCGTAATACCAGCATTATTAATCAAGATATCGACTTTACCGAAATGCTTTATTGTTTCATCAATTAGTTTTTGCGTATCTTCTGGAACGGCTACATTCGCTTGAACCGCTAAAACTGTCCCATCATTTTTTTCAATTTGCTGAACTACCTCAAGCATACATTCAGTCCCTTGTTGATAAGTCGCTACTACTTTTGCACCGTTTTTAGCTAAAGTTTTTGCGATTTCTGCCCCGATACCACGTGATGCGCCAGTCACAATTGCCACTTTCCCTAGTAATGGTTTTTGAATCTCAACTTGGTTTTCTTGTAATAATACTGTCATCAACAATCTCTCCTCTTAATTTAATATTCATTTGCTTTTTCGAAATATCATTTACTTCGATTTTTTGTAAATATATTTTACTTAGCTATTTGAATTACGCGGAGGCGAAGCGGGAGGGGTACTCGGTTTAGAAAGTAATTCAATGACCGTATCCAATTTTTTATCTAATTTCGTGACAGCTCTCTTTAAAGAATCAATTTCTTTTGCTGTATTTTCTGTTACGCTATCTAATTGATCTTCTAAATCAATAATTTTCGTTTCAACATTGATAATTAATGATGCCGTATTGGCCACATCCTCACGAGTAGGCACATTAATTTGCTTCAAGTAAGACTCTGTAATGACATTAAAAAATTCCTGTTGCTGTAAATATTGACTTTGGACTTGCCCTAATACTTCCGCAAAAGATTTTTGTTCTAACGTCTCTTGAATAATATCACGCCAAGAACTTTCTGCTTTGTCATACAAATCTTTCCATAAACTAAAAGCTTCAAATGGAGTTTTATTGGTCAATATAAATCCTCTCCTATTTTTAGAATTTTCCCAACAATTAAAATTTACCACATATGTAAATTTTTTCAATATGTTATTGTGACAAAAATATTACTTTTACACAAAAAACACAATTGTAATTTTTGGTACTTATAATTTATTTATGTTAATTGTTGACAAAATATTCGTGTAGGTGTAAATTACACTTATAAGCTAATTAACTATAGGTGGTGATAAATCATGAAATCAGAGGAAAGTAATGACAAAGTAAAAAATCCGAATATTGGAGCACCTAAAAATTTTTTAGTTCCGATTATGTTATTACATCTTCGTGAGTGGAATTCGCACGGCTATGAATTGATGGAAAAATTAACGACATTTGGTATCAACTCTGTAGATCAAGGCAATTTTTATCGCTTATTAAGGCAACTTGAGAAAGATTCACTTGTCACATCCGCTTGGGATACAAATTCAAGTGGTCCAGCAAAACGTATTTATTCCATTACGGAAGCCGGCGAAAAATATTTAGATATGTGGGCAGGTTCTTTAAATCAGTACCAAAAGTTATTGAACAATTTTTTCAATCTATACAATCCTTTTTATACTCCAAGTCAGTCACTTCAAGAAAAACAACAAACTGTAACAGCTTCAGCAGCCAAAAAAACTACTAAGACTACTACTATCCCAGAAACGAATGCACCTAAACAAAATACAACTGTTAGAAAAAGAAGAAATACTAGAACTGCTAGACAAACGAAAAACGAACAATAATCTTTGGATGTTATGCACTTCGTTGCATTCATTATAAAAAATAAAAGGTAATTAACGGGAGGAACAATAATGAACAATGATGTATTACAAAAAAGTATGGATACTCTTTGGGATGGATGGTTAAACAGCTTTAAATTAGTTCAAGAATTTCAAGATGAAGTAGAGAAAAAAGCTATACAAGCAGTCGAAAGTCAAAAAGAATGGCTAAAATCTACTGTGTCTACATTAAATTCAATTGAGGAAGAATCGAAAAAAGCTTCTAAAGAATGGCAAGATAAAGTAAAGGTCAGTTTAAATGAGATGAATAAAAATAAGCAATTAGATCAAGTAACAAACTGGCTAGACAGTTTACAGGATATTAACGAAAAGGTACAATCCTTCACGTGGAAACCGAACCACGCTATCTTAGATCTTCTTGAAAATTCGCAAGAGCAATGGGAAGCGACGGCTAAAAAAGCAATCGAACATCAAAAACAAGAACGCAGCGAAGCATTCAAGAAAATAGAAGAGCTTGCTGGTGAGTTAAAAGAAACGCATAAACGTCTATTAGCAGTAGGCAAAGAGTAATAGTAGCTATTACTCTTTTACCTAAGCATTTGCCTTACACTCTACCTAAAACTTGTTAGGCACTACTAGGTTGTGACAGCTGCCACTGTCGCAACCTTTTTAACGTCTTTTTAGCAAGTCTCATGGAAAATGCTCTTACCTAAATAGTAAAGGTTCTGTTGAATATGTGCAATCCATTTCACTATTCAATTTAGATGCAAGGTTACATAAAATATATTTGATTCGATATGTGCACTATTTTAATAAACCTTTAACTAACGTGAATGTACCTTTTCCCCTTGTACCCATACTTCACGAATGTTTTCTGGGCGGGCTAAATACATCATTTTTTGGAAAATATCGTGTAAAGGCTCATTCGCCTCGTAAATTGGTAATCTAGCTGACGGAATCGTCGTATCAATCACTTGAACATCCCACGTATAATTCTCAGCTAAGCGCCCGATTGGTAAGCTTAAGCTTTCTCCTCCCCCAGCAGTGGCGAAGTAAAAGGCTTCATTTACCGTAATGCGTGCATTCGGTACACCGCGCTCATTTGCAGGAAGCGCCGGGTTCACCCCATCCTCTAACATACGAGAGGACATGACCGCTTGACGAATATTATCAAATAGACTAGGAGAAAAACCGCCTGAAATATCGGAACCCAGACCAATTTCAACCCCTTTTGCATGGAAATGCGCAAGCGGAATCACGCTATTAGCAAAATACGCATTGGAAATTGGGCAATGACTAATCGCCGTTCCTGTTTGTGCAAATAAGTCAGCATCGGCATCATCTAAGAAATTACAGTGCGCCATGACTGATTTTTCACGTAAAAGCCCGAAATCATGTAAGGCAAAGGCATCATTTTTACCATAGCGTTCTTGTACATATTGATGCGCCCAATCACTTTCACTACAATGTGATTGAATATACGTATCATACTTAGCCGCTAATTCCCCTAACCCTTGTAGCCCTTCACTTGTACAGCTTGGGATAAAACGCGGTGTCACAACAGGATAAACGCCTTGCTTTACGGACTTCGCTAATTCCTTTACCGCTAAAATAAATTCTTCCGTATCTACTAGCGCCGTCTTCGTATCAGCATCGCGATAATATGTTGGAGTCTGCTCTGGATCGTCCATCACGACTTTTCCAACTAATCCTCGCTGTCCTTTTTTCGCACAAATTTCAGCAAGTAAAATACTAGCTTCTTTATGCACTGTCGCAAAATAAAGGGCTGTTGTCGTACCATTTGCTAATAAAGTACTGACAACATCTTCATACACCATCTTAGCAAACGATAAATCCGAAAATTTCGATTCAATCGGGAATGTATAAGTGTTTAGCCAATCGAAAAGCGGAATATCCAATGCCGTTCCCGATTGTGCCCATTGGGGTGCGTGCACATGCAAATCAACAAATCCCGGAAGGAAATACTGCCCTTTCGCTAACCGATGGAAGTTTTCCTTACCTTCATACATACTTAGTAATGTGTCATAATCTTCATCTGCTGGTGCAACCACCTTTTCAATCATGCCCTCTGCATTGATACAAAAAAGATGATTTTCTAATATGTGAAGTTCTTTTAGAGAGTTGCTCGAAAAAGCAGTTCCTTGAAAAATATGTGTGTAGTTCGACATAGATGCTCCTTCAATGTTGTAATATTCGAATGCTATCAGTATAGGGGATTTTTATAAAAAAGTCGAAAGTATAATACGAGGTAACTTTGCTTATATTTCATATATTAATAGCTGGTACAAGTGTATCGCGATCGCCACAGCACTTACTCCCCCTTGCTTGAGGAGCAATGTCTTTTGGGGAAATAACAAAAACAGGTGACGCACTATTTTCGTCACCTGTTTTATCTAAAATGCACTAAGGGGGGCAAATTACGTTAATTTAATAAGTCAGTCTCCTGTTGAAATGGCGTTGCCCGCTTCTACATAAATTTCTTTCACAATGCTGTCTTGTAACAACCGATTATGATTACACCTATGACTTTCCTCAAAATTTTTATTTTCAAATTTCAAAAGCAACTTCATGTATAATGAAAACAATGTGAATAATAAAGAGGTGTAACCTTTGGCATATAAAAAAATTAAAACGAAAAAGATTTACGAAGAAATAACCGACATGCTACTACACTCTATTCGTTCAGGAGAATTAAAGCCAGGGGATCGATTAGATTCAGTTGAACAGCTTGCAGAACAATTACAGGTGAGTCGACCGGCTGTTCGGGAAGCACTTTCCGCTTTGAAAGCGATGGGACTAATTGAAATTAAGCAAGGGTCTGGCACGTTTGTGAAAGAAACGCCAAAACAGGAAATTGTTTTTCCATATGCTCCTCAACTGACGAAACAAGACATCGAACATTTACTGGAAGTGCGGAAAATCCTTGAAGTTGGTACTGCTGGATATGCTGCTAAAAATCGCAATGAAGAAGATATAGCTACTTTAGAAGTGATCTTAGAACAAATGAAACATGCACATGGTAATGAAGAACTCGGTGAAAAAACAGATTTCCAATTCCACTCCGCTATTGCAAAAGCATCCCAAAATCCCATGCTCTTCAATTTACTCAACCAAGTGTCTGAAACGATGATTGAAACGATGCGTGAAACTCGCCGCATTTGGCTATATTCAAAAATTGCAACGAGTGAGCAACTATTTGAAGAACATATGAACATTTATCTTGCGATTAAAGAGGGCAATGAATTATTAGCAGAGCAATGTATGGATTTACATTTAGAAAATGTTCGTGCCACTTTAATGCAATATTTCGAATCAACGAACGGTTAAAAAGTGACAATATGAAAAGACATTTTTAAGCCGGAATGTTTGCGACCACCGAAGAAGCTGTCCAATAAGTAGGACGGCTCTTTTTTTTGAAAATTTCGCCTAAAGTGCTTTCTTTTTTGTTGACCTCTGTAGTAATATACTTATTAAATACCAAAGTCATCAGATGACCTGTTGAATTATATAAATATAATAAGGGGTGGAAACTTTGAAAGTTACTCTTTTTGCTACATGTTTAGTCGATATGTTCCAAGGAAATGTCGGAAAAGCAACTGTCGAATTGCTTGAACGTTTAGGGTGTGAAATTGATTTTCCAGAGAATCAAATTTGCTGCGGGCAGCCATCTTACAATAGCGGTTATGTAGAAGAAACAAAAAATACAATAAAAAAAATGATTGTTACATTTGAGCATGCGGAATATATCGTTTCTCCTTCGGGTTCCTGTGCTTATATGTTGAAGGAGTATCCAGAAATTTTTAAAGGAGATCCGATTTGGGAGCCAAAAGCTCAAGCACTTGCAAATAAAACATATGAGTTGACGGACTTTATCGTCAACGTTTTAAAAGTTGAACATGTCGGAGCGAAATTAAACGGTACTGCAACCTATCACTGCTCATGTCATATGACAAGACTGTTAGGTGTGAAAGATGCGCCGATTACATTGTTAAAAAATGTCGAAGGTTTAAATTTTGTTGAGTTACCAGGTAAAGATCGATGTTGTGGCTTTGGCGGAACATTTTCTGTGAAAATGGGTAATATTTCTGGACAAATGGTTGATGAGAAAGTACAAGATGTCGAATCGACAGGAGCTAATTATTTAATTGGGGCAGATGCAGGATGCCTGATTAATATCGGTGGGCGTATCGGTCGTGAAGGGAAACCTATTAAAGTAATGCATATTGCAGAAGTATTAAATACTCGCTAAGGGGGGATTTGCAATGTCGATGAAAACGAGTGATAAACAATTTAAAGAACGTGTGACAGATAATTTATCCGATACATTTATGCGTGGTGCCGTATCAGCCGCACAGGAACGTTTCCAAACACGGCGTCTAGCAGCTGCTGAAACCCTCGGAAACTGGGAGGAATGGCGTTCACACGGTGAAGAAATCCGCCAGCACGTACTCAATCATTTAGATTATTATTTACATCAGCTAAGCGAAAATGTAGCAAAACGTGGTGGTCATGTATTTTTTGCGCAAACCGCTGAAGAAGCATCCAACTACATTCAACAAGTAGCTAAAGAGAAACAAGCAAAAAAAATTGTCAAATCCAAATCGATGGTGACGGAAGAAATTCATATGAATGCAGCGCTTGAGGCAATCGGTTGTGACGTAATTGAAACAGACCTTGGTGAGTATATTTTACAAGTGGATGATCATGAGCCACCTTCTCATATCGTTGTACCTGCACTGCATAAAAATAAAGAACAAATTCGCGATGTGTTTAAAGAGAAACAAGGCTATGATAAAACATCCAAACCGGAAGAACTTGCGCTTCATGCACGAGAAAAATTGCGTCAAGAATATTTAACAGCAGATATCGGCATCACTGGCTGTAACTTTGCCATCGCCGAGAGTGGCTCCATTACACTTGTAACGAATGAAGGGAATGCAGATTTAGTTGCAGCCTTACCGAAAACGCAAATTACCGTAATGGGAATGGAGCGTATCGTACCAACGTTTCAAGAAATGGATGTACTCGTAAGCTTACTGACACGAAGTGCGGTTGGACAAAAGCTGACAAGCTATATTACAACATTAACTGGTGTGCGCGATGAAGGAGATTCAGATGGACCGGAAGAATTCCACTTAGTCATTGTCGATAACGGTCGCTCTGATATTTTAGGTAGCGAGTTCCAACCAATTTTACAATGTATTCGCTGTGCTGCCTGTGTCAATGTTTGCCCCGTATATCGTCATGTTGGCGGTCATACGTATGGCTCCATTTATTCAGGTCCAGTAGGTGCGGTACTTTCTCCCCTTTTAGGTGGCTATGACGATTATAAAGAATTACCATATGCGTCTACCTTATGTGGAGCTTGTACAGACGCTTGCCCTGTGAAAATTCCGCTCCATCAATTGCTTCATAAACACCGTCAAGTAATTGTTGAGCAAGAAGGACGAGCACCTTTCACTGAAAAAATGATGATGAAAGCGTTTGGTTTTGGTAGTTCATCTTCAGGATTATATGGCTTGGCGAATAAAATGGCGAAGCCCGTGATGTCTCCTTTCACAAAAGGCGATAAAATTACAAACGGCCCAGGACCACTAAAGGCTTGGACTGAGGAACGTGACTTCCCTGCTCCGAATAAAGAAAATTTCCGTCAATGGATGAAAGAACGAACGAAAGGAGACAAATAACATGAACGGAATGATTCACAACCGCGATCAGTTTTTAACAAACATTGCGAGTAAACTTGGTCGTGAACGTTTGACGACTATCACAAAACCTATGTGGCAATACGAGCCTCAACATCAAGTGCTAGCGGGCTTAAATCAAGATGAACTGTTAGAAATATTAATTGAACAATGTAAAAACATTCATACGAATATACTCGTTACCAATTCCAATACATTGCCTACTGTCGTGAATGACGTTGTCAAATCATACGGCGCAGGATCCGTTGTCGCATGGCAAGATGAGCGTTTTCACACATTTGGGCTAGACACACTCATGAATGAACAATGGCCAAGTGAAAATATCCAACTTCATTATTGGCATGAAGAGGCTGGCGCTGACAACATCCGATTGGCTGAGCAGGCGAAAGTGGGCATGACGATTAGTGAAATGACGCTTGCCGAATCGGGTACAGCGGTGTTATATAGCGGGAAACATCGCGGGCGTTGTGTTAGCTTCTTGCCCGAAAACTCCATTATATTCATACCAAAAAGCACAATCGTACCACGTATGACACAAGCAGCAAAAAAAATACATGACATGATTAAAAATGGTGAGCAAGTCGCTTCATGTGTGAATTTCATTACAGGGCCAAGTAATTCAGCAGATATCGAAATGATTCTTGTAGTAGGTGTTCATGGACCAGTGAAAATGACCTATATCGTTATAGAAGATCAGTAAATAGAAGAGAGGCGTTCAAAAATAACTTCTTGGACGCCTCTTTGTTTATTTACTTTATTTCACACTACGAGAACTTTTCTTCCCGTCATAGGAGTAAATCATTTGTTTATTTTCTACATACGTTTCTAAATGAACAGGGCGTCCCCATAGCTGATAAATATAAGGTAACACGTGCTCTAAATATTTTGGGTCCAGCTCGGTTCCTTCATAGCCGTGCTTTAAATAGAGTTCGCCGCTTCTTTTGTAGTCGCCATCCTCTATCACAATATAAGGGAAGCCGCCATTTACGCGCATGGAAACGAGTTGATCGCGGACATTTTCGTAATCTTTATCTGTAATGCGATATTCATTGCCCTTCTTCTCAAATAAATAAAGATCTTCTTGCTCTACTAGCTCCTTTTTTAAATAATTACGAATAAAGGAAATGTCCGATTCAATTTCGCGTACCTCGAAAATTTTTTCTCGACCAGAGTTCGGCAAAACTCCTGCCTTTTTCATTTCCTCTGTCGGATTATTATACCTGTTCTCAATATCTTCAAAAATTTTCAGCCCTAAATAATACGGGTTGATTGTTGTCTTAGATGGTTGCACAACACCTGCATTTAATTTGGCAAATTCAATCGTTTCAGTTGTTGTTAAATCTAACTCTCGCAGTATACGCTGATGCCAAAAAGATGCCCAACCTTCATTCATAATTTTGGTTTCTAACTGTGGCCAGAAATACAGCATTTCTTCTCGCATCATCGTTAAAATATCTCGTTGCCAATCGTCCAATTCCCGACTGAATTGTTCAATAAATAGCAATATATCTTTTTCGGGTTTTGGCGGGAATGGTTTTCGCTTTCGCTTCGGTACATCTTCTTTTGGTGCTTCGTTATCTAAATTCCAAAGGTCATCATACAATGTTTTTTGAGCAGCTACTTCTTCATCTTCCACTTCTAAATCATAATTCTCTATTAACTGTTTTGGTCTTAAAATAGATGGGTCGATATGCTCTTGGATGGATAATACAGCATCTAAAAACTTCTCGACCTCCTCTTTCCCATACTGTAGTTCGTAATGGGCAATTCTGTCTGCTGTCGCGGACATACTTTCGACCATATCTCTTCTCGTATTAGAAAATCGAATATTATTTTTGAAAAAATCACAATGGGCTAACACATGGGCGATAATTAATTTGTTTTGGATTAACGAATTCGTATCGAGTAAAAACGCATAGCAAGGATTGGAATTAATGACAAGCTCATATATTTGACTTAAACCTAAGTCATATTGCAGTTTCATCTTATAAAACTGTTTACCAAAGCTCCAATGTGTATATCGCGTAGGCATGCCATATGCCCCGATCGTATAAATAATATCTGCTGGACAAATTTCATAATGCATTGGATAAAAATCAAGTCCAAAGCCGGCCGCAATTTCTGTTATTTCATCGATGGCTCGGTGTAGTTCTTTTTCCATCTACATCCCCCTTAGACTTTCTAATCAAACTAAAGCATCTTCCTTTTTGAAAAATGTTTTTAATGCTTTATACACATCACTTTTTTGTTTCAAAACATAATGAAGGAATTTCGGGTTATCGATTCTTTTATAAGTGGACATTAGTGTAGAATATCTGCCATGAGGATTGACTTCCCCGTAGCCGAACATCCTAGAAACCCCCATTAACTCCTGTACTAATTTAATACATTTCTCATTGTCCGCTGACACATTCTCTCCGTCCGAAAAATGGACTGGGTAAATATTGTATTTTACCGGGCTATATTTCGCTTGAATGAGTTCTAACGCTTTTGCGTAAGCCGATGAACAGATTGTTCCACCACTTTCTCCTTTCGTGAAAAATTCCTCCTCTGTTACCACTTTTGCCTCTGTATGATGGGCGATAAATTCAATTTCAACGGTTTCATATTTCGAACGTAAAAATCGGGTCATCCAAAAGAAGAAGCTTCTTGCACAATATTTTTCAAAATAGCCCATGGAACCACTTGTATCCATCATCGCAAGCACGACTGCTCTTGATTCTGGTTTCACGACTTCATCCCATGTTTTAAATCGTAAGTCATCATTATGAATAGGGCTAATCGCTGCCTTTCCTTTAATCGCATTACGTTTAATGGCCGAAAGGATCGTGCGTTTCTTATCGATATTCCCCATTAGTCCTTTTTTGCGAATATCATTAAATTCAATTTTATCGGTCGTAATATCTGCCATTTCTTTTTGCTCTAAATTTGGCAACTCTAACTCCTTAAATAACATGTTCTCTACTTCTTCAAAGGTTACTTCTGCCTCATAGTAATCTTCTCCCGGCTTATCGCCTGCTTCCTTTCCTTTCCCCGCTCCCTGCTGTGCTGGACTTCCATCTCGTGCCACTACATCGCCTACTTTGCTATCGCCTTTCCCTTGACCAACGTGCTTGGATTTATCGTTGTTGTAACGAATTTTATATTCATCTAATGACCGGATCGGAATTTTCAAAACCTCACGACCATTCGACATCACAATGCTTTCTTCAGTGATTAAATCAGGTAAATTATTTTTTAGCGCATCTTTTACTTTCTCCATATGGCGTTGTTGATCTTGATGGCCTTTGCGATGGAGTGACCAATTTTCTTTTGAAACGACAAATCGATTATGCTGATTTTCACTCATTTTCATCCTCCTCCATCTTTTCATTGTTTGACTATACGGTTTCACAAAGCGAACAACATTCACTTTTTATATGTTATGACTGTGTTGAAAGTTTTTGTACATAATTTGGGTAAGAAAAAAGAGCGCCCAAAAAGCATTGGACACTCCGTTCAAAAGTTTAACGATTTAAGAGGCTGCCTACGTATTGTAGTAATTCATTTGCTGAAGTTGAATTGTAGCCATGTTCATCGATTAATGTAGCAATGACTTCATTCATCTTTTTCAGTTGCGACTCATCCGGTGTTTTCGTTGAAGTCGTAATTTTCACTATATCTTTTAAATCAGCAAACATTTTCTTTTGAATGGCCTCTCGTAATCTTTCATGCGAATCGTAGTCGAACCGTTTCCCCTTTCGCGCAAACGCTGAAAGACGAATTAAAATTTCTTCACGAAATGCCTTTTTCGCATTTTCCGATACGCCAATTTGTTCTTCGATCGAACGCATTAATTTTTCGTCAGGATTCATTTCCTCTCCTGTTAACGGATCTCGCAGTCGATTTTTATTGCAATATGCTTCGACGTTATCGAGATAATTATTCATGAGTGTCTTTGCTGATTCTTCATATGAATACACAAATGCCTTTTGCACTTCATTTTTCGCAATTTCATCGTATTCTTTTCTCGCAACTGCAATGTAGTTCATATATTTTTTTCGTTCTTCTTCCGAAATCGAAGGATGTTGATCTAGTCCATCCTTCAATGAACGTAAAACATCTAACGCGTTAATGGACGGTACTTCTTTCCGGATAATAGCAGAAGAAATTCGATTAATAATATAACGTGGATCGATACCGTTCATACCTTCAGATGAATATTCTTTTTTTAGCTCCTCTACGTCCACTGCATTATACCCTTCGACACTTTCGCCGTCATACAAACGCATTTTCTTCACAAGGTCGATGCCTTGTTTTTTCGGGACTTCTAGCCTTGTCAAAATCGAGAAAATAGCAGCAGCCTTTAAAGCATGTGGTGCAATATGCACGTCTGCCATGTCGCTATTTCTAATCATTTTTTTATAGATGCGTTCTTCCTCACTCACCTTTAAATTGTAAGGAATCGGCATGACGATAATTCGGGAGTGGAGCGCTTCATTTTTCTTATTTGAAATAAAAGACCGGTATTCCGTCTCATTCGTATGGGCCACAATTAATTCGTCCGCGCTAATTAACGCAAATCGACCCGCTTTAAAATTCCCTTCTTGCGTCAACGATAATAAATGCCATAAAAACTTTTCATCTAGCTTTAAAATTTCTTGGAACTCCATCATACCGCGATTCGCTTTGTTCAATTCCCCATCAAAGCGATAAGCACGCGGGTCAGACTCTGAACCAAATTCAGCAATCGTTGAAAAATCAATACTACCTGTTAAATCGGCAATGTCTTGTGATTTCGGGTCAGAGGGCGTAAATGTACCAATGCCCACCCGTTTGTCTTCTGAGAAGAAAATACGCTCTACCATTACGTTTTCAATACGTCCATCATATTCCTTTTCTAGACGCATCGTATTTAACGGTGATAAGCTCCCTTCTATTCGAATCCCATACTCTTCATAAAAATCATCACGTAAATGGTGTGGAATCAAATGAAGTGGATCTTCAAACATCGGGCATCCTTTTATTGCGTAAACGGCACCTTCATCCGTACGGGAATATTGCTCAAGTCCCCTTTTTAACATGGTCACAATCGTGGATTTACCACCACTTACTGGTCCCATTAATAATAATATTCGCTTTCGAACATCTAATCTTCTAGCTGCTGGATGGAAATATTCCTCCACCAGTCGCTCCAGTGCTGTTTCAAGCCCAAATATTTCTTGACCGAAAAACTGGTACATTTTGTGTCCATTTCTTTCCGCTACACCAGCACTTTTAATCATGTGGTACACGCGTGAATGCGCTGTTTGAGCCACTTCTGGTCTTTCCCTCATAATGTCTAAATACTCAGCAAATGTACCTTCCCACTTCAACCTATCCTCTTCTTCACGGTAGCCCCTGACTTTATTTAAAATGTCGATGACCATCCCTCCATTCAGGGCATGTTTTTAACATAGTATGAAACAAGACAAATGATGATACCTAATACTTTTGGATTCCTTTAAATATTGCTAATGTATTTTTCATTATTTTTATGGTATTGGACGTAAGTGCCTGCTTAGCCCCGACAAATCTTATTGAGTCTGAAGTGAAAACAAAAGGGATCGCCATGTCCCAGGGCATATGCTTTCGCCGAAACATTGTCATTTCTTTATATGTAACGTTGTCTCATATCCTCACAAATGAAAAATGGAGAGATCATGCATCTCTCCGTTCTTTTTTATTTATTTTTATTGGATGAGTTCTTTTCGTGATAAAATTCCTTTGCGATTTCCTCATTATTCGTTGTATCGTATCCATCTACTTGCACAAGCATTCGTTTTATTTGATTGTACGATAAGCCCGAAGCCGCATTTTTTCGTTTAACGTCGTCTATATTCGTCCCAGAAGAAGTAAATTTATCATTGTTGTTATTGGTCATGAATAAACCTCCTTGATTATTTGCTTTTATGTTTCCTCAAAGAAGGATTATTATGACTGAGTTTGCGTGAAATTATTTTTTACTTTTGTCGATGCGATGATATTCTGAAATTTGCACAACTCTTACATGTCTCATGTGCAACTCGTGATACATGCCTCAACTATCGGTAAACGAAATATATTGATCACGCTCACTTCGAATCAGCTCCTCAGGTATTATGGTTATACTTTCCTGATTGATGGGGAAATATAATGAGGATTATCTCAGATGAATATATCATTTCTTAAATCAACTGATAAAATAATCCGTGTTGTGTACAGTACCAGAGCAGCGTTCCATGTTTACGTTTCGGAATACGTGTTTGCAATGCCCATTCTGGATATTGTTTGATAATCTGCACTTGCTCTCCTGTAGCAAAAGCAATAAATGAAATATAATGGTCTTTATTCATCGGATGGTTACTTGAAATATACCACTCATCCTCAACTACCGAAATTTCCAACTTTTCTTCATCTGTCGCTTTGGTTGGCACTAAAGCATCTAGTTTTCTGCCACAGCAAGAGATCGTTGCATTACCTGTGGATAAGACAATATTATGGCATGCGGGGCATACAAAGTATGTTGATTTTTTCATATTTCCTCCTACAAAATCATTGGTGGTAAGTTCACCATCTAGAATCTCTTCAATGTTTACACCGAGGAGGGAAGACAAATCCTGCAATAGCGAGATATCCGGGCAACCTTGACCACGCTCCCATTTTGAAATCGTTCGGTCAGAAATATGCATTTGTTCCGCCAATTCTTTTTGCGTAAGCCCTTTTTCCTTTCGCAACTTTAATATCAAGTTGCCAATTTTACTACAATCCATCGCTTCACCTCCTGATACATTCATCATAGTTCGTAATCGCTTCTTCAACAACAAACGCTCCGTAGAGTACTACAAAAAAAAAGAACGCATCCCCTTTAATCAGGTATCCGTTCTTACATTATTAAGCTAACTATACTACTCTACACATCGAGTAAAGTTTTCTGTTTTCAATGTTTTATACCCTCTCAGAAGAAAACAACTACTTAGAAGACATTAGATCTAAATTATTATTAGCAAAACTCGTGACTATGAAACAATAAATCATATGCCTATTTCTAGCATTTTGACTGTTATTTTTTGGACCCTGTCATCAATATCCGTGCCATCAAACTTCGGAAGCTTCATCTCGCTCACAATTTTTCCATCACGCATAAACAGAATTCGTTCTGTCCACGCCGCAACCTTTACATCGTGAGTGACCAACATAATGGCAGTACCATCCGCATTGATTTCAGAAAATAAGGCCATAATCTCCTGCGCAGATTTTGAGTTGAGAGCACCTGTAGGCTCGTCACCGAAGATAATTTTTGGATTGTTCATAAGCGCTCGGCATATTCCCGCACGCTGAAGTTGCCCTCCCGAAACCTGTGTAATGTCACGCTTTTCAAGCTCCTCAATCCCCACCCTTTTCATAAGTGCTCTTGCTTTCTCCGTAATTTTCGCAGCATTTTTTCTATTATCACGCATTGATGGAAGAATAATATTATCTAGAACATTCAGGCTTTTTAACATAGTAGGCTGCTGAAAAACAAATCCCATCTTTGTTCTACGTATATCGGAAAGCTTCTCCTCCCGAACTTCCGATAAATCTTTGCTTTCAAAACTAACTGTTCCACTATTAACACTATCTGTCCCGCTCAATACAAACATCAACGTCGATTTTCCCGATCCCGAAGGCCCCATAACTGCCACAAACTCTCCTTCGTTTATTTCAACGGACACTCCGTCGAGAACATTATGCTTCTCATTGCCCTCTCCGAAAGATTTTACTATATAGTCACCGATAATAATCTTGCTCATATCCCCTACTCCTTTATGCTTTCTGAAATTTTTATTCGTCCGGCGTCCGCTGTACCAAGCATTGTTGCAATAAGTACCGCACACATCATTAGCAGTGGAGAAAGTAAGTACGCCGAAAATGGATTGACCGTAAACTTAAACGACGATGCCCCAAATGAGGAGATCACTGCACCTGCAAGTACCTCTCCTAACGTATTTGCCAGAAGCGTGCCGAGAATAATTCCGCTAATTAGAACGAATAGCGATCGTGAAATATACTGCGCCGCAATATCTGTATTAGTAAAACCAAACACCTTCATTACAGAAATAGAATATTTATCCTTTACGACGAGCATTTTCATAAATAATAGTGTCACTAGCGCCGTTATAATGAGTGCAATAGTAGCTGAAGCATAGGAAGCCACTTTAACAGAACTTATTGTCGAACCGAATGTCTGTGTAACGAATTCATCAACGTCTGAAATTTTGGCGAAGTTAAACCTATCTGTATACTCCGAAACTTTTCGATCTACAAGAGTTGGATCTGAAAATTCAGCGCAGATAATGCTCCACATAATATTTGTCGACTTGTCAGTAAATATTGCTTTGGCAGTTTTGCCGCCATTGGTAATATCAGAATATATTCCGCTTACTGTAAGCTCCTTCTCCTTTCCTTCAATTACTAACGTAAGAACATCACCGACCTTTTTGTTCATTTCATCAGCATTCATAGTTGAAAGCGCAATTTCATTTTCTTTAGCGGGTGCTTTACCGTCTGAATATTCGATAGGAAATGTCATATGATCGCCAAGTTCAATTTTAATATTTTCTTCCGATCCGTCTTCTAACTTTGCTTTGAATATTTTTGTTGTAAGAACGGTATAATTTGAAATGGTCGTGTCGCTGCCCATTGTCTTTGAAATTACATCGACTTTTTCAGCAATATTATTCGTCTGCTGAATGTCAATGCGCATATCGTAGTTACCCACTCCCATATATCCAATAAAGCTTTTGGAGGAAATCGTGTTGTATAGATTCTGAGGAACAATCAGTATAAATGCCGAAATCACTAACACCGCAAGCATTGTGGCATATAGTCTTTTTCTTGCGAGAACATCTTGAATCCCCAAAAAAATATTCGTATTAAACAACCTGTTTGTGCTTAATACAAAACGCTTTGCACCGATGTTTTTTTCCTGTGAAGTACCAAAACGTATTGCCTCTGCAGCGGATATTTTTCGAAAGCGTTGTAGTACTCTGTTTACATAGAAGATAATCAAAAATAATACGAGCAGTATACTGATAATCCCTAAAGCTGTAGCAAACGAAGAATTTTCACTTCCACCCATATAAAGCCTTATATTTTCAAGAAGCATGCCTTTGAACATGATAGAAAGCCCAAACCCGAGAATACCACCTGCCACGGCAATCACTGCATATTTCGCAAGGTAAATCTTTTGGATATCGGAAACACGTAAACCTATTGCCTTCATAACACCAATTTCACGGTAGTCGTCTTCGATTTTTGCAAGGAGTGTAAAGCGTATGCACATAAATGCGATGATAATAATAAGTGCGCTGACAAGAAGTATAACGGCAATCATCATTCCATCTGAAAGTGCGTTCATCATTTTGAAAAGTTTATAAGTAACTGTTGGTCCATTGGCTTCAAGTCCGGCGGAAGCATAAGCCGTTTCAAATGCACCTAACTTAGAGAGATTCTTTAATCTGAACTCAATCAAATACTCTATACTTCCACGACTTTTTATTTCCTCGTAATCATGTTCGCTAATAAGAAATCGCTTTGAAGCGGAGAGCGTGGAATTCATCTGCGAATCGCGGAGGAATCCCGCAACGGTAAACTCCTTCCCGCCTATTGTTGCCTTGTCACCAATCTTTGTAGTGTTATCTTTCATATAACTTATTGGAACATAAAGCTCTCCATCAGATACATTTATGATGTTTCCTTCAAGATCAAGCAGATAATCGAATTTTTTATTTTGTACGCTAAAGCCATTATCCTGAACATTACCCGCAAGTGAACTTTCACCTAATATAATCTGCACGCCATCTATATTGAGAAATTCTACTATCTGAAATTCATCGACATTACTATTGTGCTCTGCAAAAGATGTAAGTCGTGCAGTATCAATTTCACCCGAATGCATTTGCATAAAATGTGGCGTTTTAGCTTTTATCATAAGTGTGTCTAGCGCACTTGAAAGATTGACCATCAATATCGCCGCAAGCGAAACAAGCATAGCTGCAATAGCGATAAATATTACTGTGATCAGCGTTATCAATTTACTCTTTAACATGTCATTACGGATTATTCTGAAATACATAAGTCACCTCTGTTTTCAAACTTTTAACCGATTTATCATTGTACACAATTACCTAGGTCACACATATCAGCACTCTTATGATAAGGAGAAAAATATCGTTTTCCATTACTAAAGATTTTTTTCTAATTATTCATTGCTACCAAACATCTTTATAACTGACATCAGATTCCCGCTTTCAACACCAAGTAGCCTTTCTACATTAAAAATAAACGCCTGAATACGTGTAGCACGCTCCTCATTGGTCATTTGAACCATATCATCATCAAAGATCGTATTTGCATATGTCACAACCATTTCCATACATTCATACGGGAATGGTGTGTTGAATAGCCCTTGCTCAATACCCTCACAAATGATTTCTGCCAGTATCGGCGTAAGACTGTTGATGACGACCTTCTGTATTTTCTGATGCATAAGTGCATTCTGCGGTCTGTGAATATGCTCCATAATTTCCTGACTGCCTCCACCACTTAGGTTCATTGACATTACAACACGGATAATGCGATCAACTACGGGTACACTCTTGTCTGCGGCAACTTTTTGCGCTGTTTCTAAAAGACGGATACTATACCGCTCAATTAGTGCATCCATAATCTCCTCCTTCGATTTGAAGTGGTGATACAATGTTCCCCGCGCAATTCCGACCTTTTCGAGAATATCGTTTGTACTTGTTCCGTCAAAGCCTTTCTGACCAAAAAGTTCATCTGCCGCATCCAAAATTTCGTTCCTGCGTTCCCCTGCTTCTTTTCTCATTTCTACTCCTCCTATAGACCGACTGCCTGTCTGTAAAATTATAACATCATAATTTCAATTTTCAAGAATAAATTACAAATTAAAGGAAAATAAATTCATAAGAGATTCTCCGTTCCTTTTTCTATGTAACTTAACGAATTAACATAATAAAAGCAGATGGTTAATGAGAAATTCACTACTGAACTTCTACACCATCTGCTTTCTATGTTTCAAGTAATATTAAATTAAACTCTAACTATGTTACTGTTTAGTAAGTATAAACGATTTAAAATAAAAAGCTCACCTATATTACATTTCATTCATCCGATTGGAACTTAATTTTTCTAACTCCCCTTTATTAAGGATAAAATACTGCCTTCCTTCTTTCTTTAATAATCCATCTTGTTGAAATTGATTAAATGTGTGCATGAGATGTCGATAGCTTACCCCTAGGTACTCTGCTGTTTCGGTATGTTTTTCTCCGAAACATCCGTCATTTTCTAGTTGAAGAATATATTCTGCCAATCGATTTTTGAATTCATAGTCCTGCATCGCTGTATAATGATTCGTTCGTTTCAGTAATTTATCACCTAAATATTTCGATAAATCATAAAGAAACAGATTACTATTTAACAAAAGCTCCTTCGATGAAGACAATGGAATCGCTAAGCAAGTGCAATCATTTATCGCCACCACATCTTTTAAATCCTTCTCTACTTCAATTAAAGATAGTTCGCCAATAAAATCATCTTTCTTTAGAAATTGAATTAACGTCCGCTTCCCATTTTCATGGACTCTATATATTTTTGCTCGCCCATCTATGATGAAAAATAAGTACGGCATGTCTTCATCAAAACGCACTATGTATTCATTAGCAAAAAACTTACACACAAAGGCTTGTTCTAATACCGATTTCGGAAATTTTTTTTGAAGATCATTATATATATCCACAAAATGTTCGGCATAATCCTTCAATAGTATTTTCTTCATTTCATCACCTCAATGTGAGATATCTCCTATTATTATATTCTGGCCTTCGGTATATTACTATTAAGAGGTGGATCGTCATGAACAAATACAAACATATTATCTTCGATTTAGATGACACGATACTTGATTTTCAAGATTCGGAACAAAAGGCTTTAAAGCAAATTATAATGCAATACAAGCTACCCTATACTCAAGAAACAATTGCGGTTTATAAACAGATTAATGAGGAATTATGGAGCTCCTTAGAAACAGGTTCAATTTCTCGAGAAGATGTACTAGATACACGTTTTTCCCTTTTCTTAAAGGAATTTAATATTGAGGAAAACGGAGCAAAAGTGGAAGAAATGTACCGTGAGCATTTAAACGAAGGGCATAAAACGATGCCTCATGCATACGAGTTATTAAATGCTTTACGGATGAAAGGCTATAAACTCTATGTCGGCACAAATGGTGTCGGCAAAACACAAAGAAAAAGATTAACAGATGCCGAGCTACAAGGTTATTTCGAACAGCTTTTTATCTCTGAAGAAATTGGTTATGAAAAACCGAATCCAAATTTCTTCCATTACATTTTTGATGCTCTCCATACCCATCATAAAGAAGAATTTTTGATGATTGGTGATCGTTTAACATCGGATATTCAAGGAGCCATTAATGTTGGGATCGATTGCGTATGGTTTAACCCTAAAAAAAGTGAACCTCCTTTGCATTCCCCGAAAAGTACTTATACCGTATCAAATTTAATGCAAATTATAGACTTATTAGAGAAATAGGCATGTACACGGAGGTCAGAAGAATAGTTCGGTGAATGATTAGAAGAAGGATCTAATGTCACAGGAACAATTATTATTTTGGTAGTTGGCATAAAGAAGTACCTCCCTTTCATCTGAAGTGGTACTAGAGCAATGTTTACATTAAAAACGAAAACAGACGAACGGGAAATTCACTATTGAATTTCTCATTCGCCTGTCTCTTTGTGTCTACCTAAAGCTACACTGTAACAACATTTGTTTTAAATATTTCCGTCAAAGCTCTTCCGTCGCAATTAGTAAAGTTTATACCTAGGATAGTAGCGATAGTTGGTGCAAGATTAATCACTTCTACTTCGCCTAATTGGAATTCATTTTTAACCTCTTCGCCTGATATCACAAGTACACTTGTATAGTTAGGTTTATTAGGGGAATAGCCATGTGTGGCATATTTAATACCGCGCTGGTGTAAATCAACTATAATGGGTTCATCGTATGCATCTTCAAAGGTATAACCCTCCTTAGCCTCTAGCATGTAGTGGAACACACGGGCTACATGTAAGCCATCGAGCTCATTTCTTGTATAGATGCTTTCAATTCCATAACGATCTTCAGCAAGAGCTCGTTCTAGTAATTCAAGTGCTAGTACTTGTGCTTTAGAATCACCTTCTCTAACATGCAAGTAAGCTGCTCCACCTGCCCCTTGTACATAGGCTCGCCATTTCAGTTCACCGTTTTCTTCATAAATAAGCCCATTATCTTTCAACAGACGATTTAAATACACCTTATATCGCACATCTAGCTGTCCGTGGTCACCTACTACGATAAAAGTAGTATTCTCTTTGATTCCGGCTTCCTCCACCGCATTCATTAAATCGCCTAGCCGTTTATCCATACGCCTAATAGCCTGCTCAATGTGCTCTCCCTTTGTGCCAAGAGCATGCTTCGTATCATCCAGTTCGATTAAATGGAGCAGCAGAAGATTTGGTTTTTTACGCTTGATCGTATCAACTGCACACATTGTTGAAAAATCATCCAAGTACGGCTGCTCAATCCCTTTCCGATATCGACCGTATTTGTACTCCATCCTCATGCTGTAAAACGGGCTACCATTTTTTAATATTTTTAATGCTTGATTTTCGTTTTTAATTGCCTTTATTTCTGGCATATTATATTGTATCGATGCTTTTCCTGAAACTGGCCATAGGATTCCGGCCACATTCATACCTCGCCTCACCGCTTCATCATAAATAGTCGGTACTTTTATATCGCGTCTAAACCAGTGCCAGCTCTGATCCTCTTCGGGAATGAATGGTTGGAACGGGTTATTATGATAAATACCATGCTTATTCGGATAAACCCCTGTTACATAAGAAGTATGAATCACATATGTGAGGGTTGGGTAGACACTTTTCACCTTCGTCGTCCATGCACCATTTCCAATTAGCTTCGATAAATTGGGCTGTTGACTAGCCATCTCCCAGTTGTCCTGTGAAAAGGCATCATAGGAAATAACGATTACATATTTCTCATGCTTTAATTTCGAATTCATCCAATCACTTCTCCACCGATTTTCTTTTCCTTTGGTAATGTTAAAAATACAATTAACCCAATGATAAATAGGGGAATAATCGATAAAATGCTTAATTTTGCGTTACCCGTTACAGTAGTTGTTAATGCCATTAAAAATGGACCTAGAATAGCCGCAAACTTACCGAAAATATTATAGAAGCCAAAAAATTCATTCGACATTTCCTTTGGTATAATCCTGCCGTAATAGGACCTACTCAGTGCTTGAATCCCACCTTGCGCGGAACCAATCAGTGCACCAAGAATGAAAATATGCCAAACGGACGAAATGAAAAATGCCGCTATACAGGAAACAATATAAGTTAAAATACCAACAACAATCATCGTTCGTGCTGAATATTTTTTAGCTAAATTTCCGTAAAGTAATGCACACGGAAAGGCAATAATTTGGATAACTAGCAAAATACCAAGTAATGTAAATGTATTAAATGCGTCATTTTCTAACACGCTTGTGGCATAAGGAACGACCATTTTAATAATCGTATCTACTCCATCAATATAGAAGAAGTAGGCGATTAAAAATAGAAACACAATTTTATAGTTTTTAATCTGTAATAGGGTTGTACCTAGTCTTTTAAAGCTATTGGCTACAGGCTTAGGCTCCGGCTCAATATAGTAACGCTGGCGAACATGCTTTAGCATCGGTATCGTTAATAAGCCCCACCAAAGTGCTGTAATCATAAAGCCGATTTGATACCCGATTGCCTGATCCATTCCCATAAAGAAAATGACTGCTAGACTAATCGCAAATGGAATGACACTGCTGATATAACCGTAAGCAAAGCCACTCGTAGACACTTTATCCATTCTTTCATCGCTCGTTACATCAACTAAAAAAGAATCATAGAAAATATTCGCACCAGCAAAGCCAATTGCTGATAATACGTAAAGTAGGATTAAAAGCTGCCACTGACCACTTTCAGGAGGGATAAATGTAAACGAGAATGTTGCTAAAATGCCAAGTAATGCAAAAAAGATAAAGAAGCGTTTTTTCTTATCCTTATAATCAGCGATTGTGCCTAAAATCGGGCTAAGAATTGCAACAAGAATACTAGCTAGTGAATTAAAATAACCAAGGTCCATGCTATTTGTATCCTTAAACATACCGAATACAATCGGAAATAAGGCAGTCGAAATCGCCATAGAATACGCTGAATTCCCACAATCATACAGTATCCAAGATTTCTCTTCCCTGCTTAGCTTCATCCACCCACCCCTTTTAGATTAAATCTGTTACCGTTATTATATCATTCTCCTTTTATTGAAATGATTAAAGGTTTTGTTAATTTATAGTTAAGTGAAAAGGATGAGGTTAACCCTTGATAAAAAACAAAAAAGAACGAATTCCACCTTTGAAAATTCGTCCCTTCATTATATTGCACTGATTCCTTACAGCAAAAGTTAGACCCTTAGCGAGCCTCGGAAGCCTCTAGCAGCATAGTAAGATTCTGCTCCATTATGGTATACAAAGACCGTATCGTAGCGACGATCACAAAAGATGGCGCCACCTAGCTTTCTAATGTTGTCCGGTGTTTTCACCCAGCTGGATGTTTTAGTATCAAAACTCCCTAACTTCTGTAGCTCACGGTATTGTTCTTCCGTTAAAATCTCAATCCCCATATCAGTAGCCATACCAATAGCACTGTTCTGTGGTTTATGTTGTTTCCTTGACTCTAGTGCTTCGTGGTCGTAGCAAACACTTCTGCGACCCTTTGGACTCTCTGCTGAACAATCCATGAAAATATACTCCCCTGTATTCGCATCAAGACCTACTACATCAGGCTCACCTTCCGTAGCTTCCATTTGATGAAGCGACCATAGCTTTTCTGGATTCTCTTCAAGCTTTGCTAATATCTGTTCCCATTCAAACCCTTTATGACGATTCATGTTTTTCTCAAAACGAGCTTTTAATGTTTTTACAATCTCTTCACGTTGTTCTAAGGACAATTGCTTTTTTTCGTCTTTCATGCTTAAACCCCTATATTAAAAATTTATTGTACTGCGTTTGAACTTGTTTCATCACCTAGTAATTTCTTATTGCATCGTTTTCTAGTCTCTGTTTTCATTCTACTTCATTTATCGTTCGTTTTCACTCATCCTCTACAAAATTCATTTCAAAAAGAGCGGGCGCTAATTTTATTCAAATGATTATGGTCTTACTAAAATTTTAGCTTGTTTTTTATCTGATACTAATTTATCGAAACCGTTTTCTACGATTTCATCTAAAGGAATTTTGCTTGTAATTAATGGTTTCACATTAATTTGACCAGAAGCCATTAAGTGACGACCTTAGCTTGATTCATGCATAATAAAAAGCAGACGGTCAACTAGAGGTGTATTATCGCACTCTAAACCGTCTGCTTTTTAAGCAATGTTCAATGAAAAATTCACTTCCACTTCACAATGCGTAGTAACACAAGAGTTGTTGGTAGGTTTATACGAAAATCAAGTAGGTTCAAAATCTAGCCTATTTTAATACTAAAATTATGCATAGTTTTTCTGACTCTCATTATTCTGTAATTAAACCGTAAGCAGATATTTTCTTAATTTTTAAGGATACGAGCATTGAGACAATGTAGGCTAACGTAAGGAGTCCTACACAAACCACTGCAATAATCGGTAAATGGATGGTGAATTCCAAACGTCTAATACCTGCACTTGAAAGTAATACAGAAAGTATAGGATTAGTGAAGAATATCCCTAACAAGCCACCAATACCAACACCTGTGATGATTATTGGTAGCAAACTGATAGATATTTGATTCATCAGTTGAATTGTTGAATAACCAATTGCTTTCATAACACCAAACTCTTTCTTACGCTTTGTAATTATTGTTTGAATGACTAGATATAAAATCAATACAACAACTAACACAGTAATTGTCAAAATGATTACCATAATAGCAAATACTGCATCTGTATACATACTTGTTTGGCTTTCTATCTGTTTATCGAGATCTAATGTATCAACTATATAATCTCCGTACTGTTTTTGGACATTATTGATAAAGTCTTTGTTGGATATGTCATCTAAATATACAAAAAATGTAGTACCTTTATAGTTTGGTTGTAATCGTTGAATGCCGTCCATTGTTAATGATGCTGTCTGCCCTACATTACCAACTGTTTGACTAAGACCCGTTATTAAATAATTGTCTGTTTCATCTCCATATTTTACGTTAACCGTATCACCAATTCCTTTATTTATTCGATCAGACACAACCCAAGATATAGAAATTTCATTTTCATATTTAGGCTGACGACCTTCATAGACAATATTATTTTCTAACCGATTAAAATTTTCCGTAACATTCGTATGTACAAACTGGTCATCAATTTTTATTGAAATAAGATCAACTATATTTACGTTCCTTACTTCGTCCATCTGTTTAATGTCACTTAAAAGTTCACTTGTATCTGTATCTCGCTTAGCATATACCATCACATTCCCCGGTTCTTCACCAAATAAGTTAACAAATGCGGACTTGTCAAAAGCAATATTGTAATACAGCACTACAGAAAAAACTGTAGCAAACGTTAACGCCATAATAATTAAAAGGATCATGATATTTTGTTTCACATTTGCCAACATTGACTTAATAGCTAATGAAAAATGAAGCCCGCCTTTTGCTTTTTCCAAAGGAACATAATTTTTTCTAAAACTATGTGTCTGAATACCCCCACGAAGTGCTGCAACAGGTAGAATTTTTCGTACTCGAAAGGCTGATAGTAATGTGACGATGACAACACAAACCGTCACAAAGAAAATACTGATTAAATTGATTATCATATCAAAGCTATTAATCCATACTAATCCAGATAATTTTGAAATGATACTTCCGATTAACGGCATAAGAGCATATGACAATGCAATTCCTACTACGCTAGCACTAAGCGTAATTAAGAAATACTGGAGCATGATTGATGAAAGAATTTGCCTACTTGTATAACCAATGGATTTCAACACGCCGATATTTGCCATGTCATCTTCAATATTATTCGAAACACGAAACTTAATGACAATTAATGAGACAATCACAATAATTGCCGAAAAAGCTATTAATATTGTAGCGATTATTTTAATAACTAATGAATCTACATTTTTAAGCATTTCAATATCTACACCCCAGATGTAAGAAGTCGATTCCACTGTTTGAGGTTTCTTGACATTTTGAAAAAAATCATTGTTTAACTTCGGAGATTGTGTTTTATCTTCCATCACTACAGATATCATGACACCTTTTGATTGATTGTCTAGTTCGTCTGCTAGTGATTGATAGGCGGTCTCTGGTAACATAAATTTCATTATACCGCTGTTATTTGTACCCATCATCGTTGTTTCTAAAAAACCAGCAATTCGGTAGTCATAGTTCTTATCTTGATAGGTGATGGTAAAGTCATCGCCTAATTTATAGCCCCCATTTGTTTTAAAAATGTAAGGTACATAAATATCATTGATACTCGTTGCATTCGACTTTTCAATTAAATTCAACGGTCCAATAGCACGTTTGGTATCCGCATTAAAAATAACAAAACTATCCGTTAATTCACCATTACCAAAAATAACTTTGGCAGTGTGCAAGTTGATAGTTTCTTCTGTTTCAGTTTCTTTTATGCCAGCATAATTTGCTAAATATTCGTTATGAGCCGCATGATAACTTGCTTGGTCCATTATAAATGTTACATGGGCATCTTTTAATTGTTCGTTTTTTTGATCAAAAAATGCATTGAGCTGTGTATGGACCATTAACCCCACATTCAGAAGTAGCGCAGCAACTAAAATGAATATAAATAAAGACATGGTAGCAGATTTACTTTTTCTAATATTCGCCATGGCTAGGTTCATGATTTTCACCTTACCACCCCATTTCTTCTAGGAAATGTTGAAGCTTTTCCTGCCGTTCGAGACTGTTTTGTTCACTGTATGTACCTAACTGTAAATCACCACAAATGACACCATCTCGCAAAAATAAAATTCGATTTCCGCGTAATGCTGTTTTCATATCATGCGTGACCATGACAATACTTTGCTTGTTTTGATTGACATTTGTTAATACATCTAACACACTTTCACTAGCAGCAGAGTTTAATGCACCAGTTGGTTCATCTGCAAAAAGGATTCTCGGATGGTTAATCAATGCACGAACAATGCCCACTCGCTGCGCCTCACCACCCGAAAGCTGTGTTGGGAATTTAGACCATGCGTTTTCATCGATTCCTACTTGTATTAATAATTCTTTCGCTTTTTGCGCGATTTCACGCTTATTCTTATAGACTAAAAGACCACTTGCCAGAACATTATCGAGTACGCTCATATTGTCTAGCAAATAAATTTGTTGAAACACAAAGCCACAATGGTTTCTTCTAAATATCGCCAGCTGGTCGTTGTTTAATTGAGATATCTTTTTTCCAGCAAAATTGATTTCTCCTAACGTTGGTTTATCCATACCGCTCATTGCGTAAAGTAAAGTGGATTTTCCAGATCCTGAACTCCCCATGATGATTGTAAAATCCCCTTCGACTAAACTGATATCTAAATTTTTTAAAACATGCTGCTGAATCCCACCACTCGAAAAGGTTTTACATAACTTTTCTGTTTTAATAATAATCCCTGTCATAATGAAATTTGCACTCTCCCCTAATTGATTTTCAACTCAAAGAAAAAAGACCGTAATGAAGATTACAGTCTTAGCATACAAAATGAATTCTTATTAAGTCTTTGTGTAATTCTTAATTAATCCTTAATTAACTCGCCAGCTTTATTCTTAAGATGGCAGTAAAACCATCCGCTCGATTGTAACAAGAAATTTGACCGTACATATTTTCCATGAAGTACTTCGATATATAGAGACCTAGTCCTGAGCCATTCTTGCCTTCGACATTTTTGCCTCGATAATATTTATTAAACAGGAGAGGCAATTCTTCCTCGCTAATTCCCGGGCCAAAATCTTCAATATGTAGCTCCAAATAATCCTGAATAATTTGTGACTTAATGGAGATTTTTGTTCCTGCATACTTATATGAATTACTTATAATATTATCTATTACCTGCTGCATTCGTACGGGATCGGTTAAAATGATACAAGGTGGAATTGGTTCATAGACGATTTGATGATCGTAATTGACATTTTCAATCATGTCAGCAAGTACTGCACTCGATTCCTCAGTTACAGTTAATTTCAACTGTTGAAGTTCTTCTAAAGTAGCATGAAACATATCCGTAACAAGTAAGTTAATTTGCTCTGCTTTTGAATTGATTGTATTGACGTGCTTCATCATCTTTTCATCTTTTATTTGCATCAACATTAACTCACTAACTGCTTTGATCGAGGCAATAGGTGTCTGAATATCATGACTTATTGTGGCTACAAGCTCTTTTTTACTACGGTTGGATTCATACTCTCTTTGACGAGCAACATACAGTTCTTCACGTAATAAATCAAAGCTTTCCGTGAATGCCCCAAAATAATTGTTCTTGTCCATATTTAACGGAATATCTAGATTACCCCTAGCAACATTGGCTGCAAAATGTTGCAATTGCTGAAAAGGTTTCAATAATGTTCTATTAATATATAAAATATACATAATGCTAACAATCGCTAATAAACCTACTATTAAGCTGAAGGTTGTTAGTAGTTCTTTTTTCATTTGTTGCACTATTTCTTGTTCGTTATTGTGGATAATTATTTTCCCTACGACTTTATCATTTTGCATCACATCTATAATCGTATCTCTATTTTTAATGGCGTCGTATACATTGTTAAAATGATTGTTCGGTGTTTGATACATTATGTTTTCTAAGTTATCTATAATCGTAAGTGGTTGTTGAAAGCCACTACTATCAATTGTTTGTGTAGTAATGTTCCCCCAATTTTTTTCGACGATTTTAACGACTTCATTAATCGCTACAAGATTCACTTCTGAAATATTTTTATTGTTCATCATCATGATTTGAAAAGCTATTCCAGTAGAAAAAATAACTAAAATCATGCTAATAAGGAGTTTTACTCTCATTTTTTGTTATCCTCTAAAACATATCCTGTTCCCCATATCGTTTTTATAAATTGCGGGTTCTTTGGATTGTGTTCAATTTTCTCACGTAAATGCCGAATATGTACGTTTAGGGTGCCATCCCCGACAAAGGAATCTCCCCATACATTTTGAAACAATTCATTTTTAGTGATGATACGATTTTTATTATTCGCCAAATAATATAGCAGTTTATATTCCATCGTTTTTAGTTGGATATCCATACCCTTTACTCGAACGCGATGAAGTTTCGTATCAATTTGGATCTGTCCAAACTCTAAAACGTCTTGTTGGTTGCTAGAACTACTGCCATATCTTTTGAGTACTGCTTTTACTTTTGCTAATAAAATACTAAGTGTATATGGCTTTTGAATATAATCATCTCCACCTATGTTAAGCGCAATGAGAACGTCGTCATCGCTGGAACGAGCACTGATAAATAGAATGGGGACCTGCGTCGTTTTACGCAATTTTTTACATAAATCAAACCCTGATTCATGTCCGAGGTTAATGTCTAGAAGAATCAATGATGGCTCATGTTCCTCCAAAAAAACCTCGCACTCCTCAGCACTTGCAACAAATGCTGTTTGGACTTCGAACATATTAAAATATTCACAAGTTGTTTCAGCTAAAGCAATCTCATCATCAACAATTAAACAATCTAATTTCATCGTAAATCTCCTAGAAAAAATACTTTCCTACTTGTTTAATAGAATATCTAAAGTATACATTAAATACGATACCTAAGTGTAAATTTATGGGTTAAATTAAATATTTATGAAACCCCGTAATGTCGCTACTCAATCAGCTTTACTTGGAATGTCAATAATAAAAGTGAAGGAAGGTACAGAGCTAACACTTCTCTAAATAAACCACCTGGAACATGAAGATGTAAAAAACCCCTTAAAAATGCGCTTAAATAAGCCATTTTCAAGGGGTTCGAATATTATTTTAGGTTCAGCAGTGCCACTCGCTAACTTTTTGCGATTACATCATTCTATCGTCAATCCACATTGTTTGATTCAAAGTGATTAAGCAATGCACGCACTTCATCTGTTGATTTCGTGTTCATTAATTGGTTTCTTAATTCACCCGCTCCACGGAATCCTTTGACATAAATTTTGAAAAAGCGATGAAGCCCTGTGATGGAACGTGGTAGTGCTTCTGCATATTGATCTTGAAGATCAAGCTGTAGTCTTAAAAGATCGAGGTACTCTTTACTGCTATGCTCTTTTGGCTCTTTTTCAAAGGCAAAAGGATTTTTAAAAATACCTCGCCCAATCATCACGCCATCAATACCATATTTTTCAGCAAGCTTCAGCCCCGTTTGACGGTCAGGAATGTCTCCATTGATGGTTAGTAGCGTATTTGGTGCAATACGGTCACGTAATTTTTTGATTTCCGGAATTAGCTCCCAATGCGCATCTACTTGGCTCATTTCCTTTCTTGTACGTAAATGAATAGAAAGGTTCGCAATATCTTGTTTTAAAATATGCGTTAGCCACTCCTCCCACTCATTTACATCATTATAGCCAAGTCGTGTTTTCACGCTGACAGGCAGTCCGCCCGTTTTTGCTGCTTGAATCAGTTCTGCTGCAACGTCTGGGCGCAGAATAAGACCACTGCCTTTCCCTCTCGATGCCACATTCGGTACAGGGCAGCCCATATTAATATCGATGCCTTTAAATCCGAGCTCTGCCATGCCAATACTCATTTGACGGAAATATTCGGGATTATCCCCCCAAATATGTGCCACCATTGGCTGTTCATCTTCTGTAAAAATCAAACGGCCACGCACGCTTTTCATGCCCTCTGGATGACAATAGCTATCCGAGTTTGTAAACTCTGTGAAAAATACATCCGGTCGACCGGCTGCACTTACTACGTGACGAAAAACAACATCTGTCACATCTTCCATTGGTGCAAGTACAAAAAATGGTCGTGGTAAATCACGCCAAAAATTCTCTATCATTTCAAACTCAAATCCTCTCACTATGGATACCACTTCAAACTCTCAGTCAAAAAATATGAAGCCAAATGTTCCACTTCTTTTACACTTATATCATGCTTCATTACTAATTATCAAACACAAGTCCATTTATACTTTGTGAAAATCAAACATGTTTATTTTAACGAAAATCGGTCCTGAATGGTATTTTTATAAACAAAATAGCAGATGATATAGATTTTTTCTATACCATCTGCTTTTTGATTATACGTATTCCAACCAAGCGACAGCCTCGCAATGTGTTGAGTGGTGAATAATCTAGGTTAAATGCATTAATTTCATTTTTCGAAATAATTTCCATAACCTTTCACGAATATTCTACCTACTTTCAACCTTTAACTTTTATTCGCAAAAAATATTCTCCGTACTAATTTCTGCTCTAATAAACGCGTATATACCGCTATATTAACGAACAATAAAACACAAAAATATATCATTGTTCGTCTTTAAATGGATTTAGTAATTGTGAAATCAGTTCAAATATGCTATTTTATTATCTGATTAAATAATCTATCACCCCCATATAGTCCTGATAATTGGGTTCAGGAGTTTCTACGGAGCAACCTTAATTGCTCTACTATGGTTGGTGCATTTCTTTTATTGTATAGAGCGCATTTTTTTATTGTATAGAGGGCATTTCTTTTTTATATAGATAGCATTTCAATTACTTTATTGGGCCTTTATCTTCATGAGGTTTTGTATCACGAATAGTGTCGTTTGTTGCTCCGCATATGGTGGCGTGTTGAGGGGAGAACAAGATGGACATTTGGAAGGACATTTTAGCAGCACTGAGTGGAGTATTAAATGCTTTACCACAGGGGCTGCTAGCACTTACATTCGGTTTCGCTTCAATTCCTACTGCACTTGCATTTATGGTCGGTGCGTTTGGTAATGCGGCAACGAGTAATGTGGCAGTTATTTCGTATCAGGCTGAAACGATTACATTAGCTGGTACAATGGGGAAAAACATGAGGGAACGACTCTCCATGATTTTCTTTGGCGCTGCAATTTTATTAATTATTGGCCTTTTTGGTATTTTAGAAACGGTTATTGATTGGATTGGTCCTATCATTACGACAGGTATGATGGCCGGTGTTGGCATTATGCTTTCTAAAGTGGCATGGGACATGGCGAAAAGTGATCGCATCGTTGGTATCACTTCGGTGTTAAGTGCTTTCGTCGTTTACTTTGCGACGAAGGACTTAGTATATACCATCACAGCATCTGTTATTTTGTCTAGCATTGTATATGCATTTACAAAAAAAGAAGAGGACAATCTTGCCAAGCGCCCAGCAGTTAAGGAAGGGTTCCATTTACAAAAGTTAACTGTCAATCCAATGGTTATCCGTGGAGCCTTAGCAATGGTATGTTTAAATATCGGAGCAAATATTGCGTTCGGTAAAATCAACGGTGAAATCTCAAATACTGATGTCAATGTAGATACGTTAACGATTATTAGTAGCTTAGCAGATATGGTTTCTTCATTATTCGGTGGAGCCCCTGTTGAAATTGTCATTTCAGCAACTGCCAGTGCACCTCACGCTGTTTGGTCCGGCGTTTTGATGATGGTATTGATGGCCATCGTTCTGATTACAGGGCTTCTCCCTAAAATCGGAAAGTATGTACCAAGTTCTTCGATCGCAGGTTTCTTATTCGTCTTAGGTGCAATTGTTACTTTACCAGGTAATGCTGCAATGGCATTAACAGGCGAAGGTGCGGGAAGTGGCATCGTTGGTGGTGTGACAATGGTTGTTACTGCCATTACTGATCCATTCCTTGGTATGTTGTCAGGAATCATCGTACAATTTCTTATGACTTTATTCGGATTTTAATGGAGGATTTTCATAATATGAACACATATACATTGACAATCGGCTCTTTGACAAGAGAGCTTCCGATTATACCTATCTCAGATTCGTTAAGTATCGCTAGCTTTGTTATTCTTGGTGATACGGAAATTGTCAGCGTGACAGCACCTATGCTTGCTGATAAATTACCAGAAGTCGATCTTTTAATTACAGCTGAAGCAAAAGGGATTCCTTTCGTGCATGAGATAGCAAAGCATTTGGGAATGCCACGTTATATTGTTGCGAGAAAGTCAATCAAAGCATATATGGAAGACCCACTTATTAGCAAAGTAAATTCCATCACAACACAAAAAGAGCAATTTCTCTGCCTCGATCGAATGGATGCAGAATTCATTAAAGGCAAACGTGTTGCATTAATTGACGACGTCATTAGTAGTGGTGAATCCCTTCGCGCACTTGCAGAACTTGTTGAAAGTGCAGGCGCAAATATCGTAGCACAAGCAGCGATTTTAGCAGAAGGCGACGCAGCTAATCGCGACGACATTATATTCTTAGAAAAACTACCACTTTTTGAGTAATTGGTAACAGTTATTGTACCTTAACAAAAGGAAACACCTTCGACCGCAAATCTGCTGAAGGTGTTTCTTTTCGTTCTATTACTATCGTGAAATCTTAATCATTTTCACCATGACCGTTTTTTTCACTAAGATTGTTTTATACTTCACATGTCCTTTTGCATCTTTGTAAAGTATGATGTGTTTACTTCTACAACTTTTGCAACATACCCTGAGAAATCTACTGTTTTAGAAAGCTTTTGGTCTTCTATTTTACTTGCGTGATATGTACCATCTAAGAAAACCCAGCTCAATGATAAAATGAACGAATATGATTCACTAGTTGAGCGGATTACTTGTACACACGAAGGTAAAATCCCTTAGAAGTAGGATCAACCTTTGCAATAAGGATGGTGGCATTTTGATGTGACTACCGCAGGAGCAATATTTCTTAATGGATAATTATTAAGAAGTAAAGGGTGTCCAGAAAGTAAAAACTTTCTAGACACCCCATTCATCAACTATTGTTTCGTGTCCATTTTGTGAGACTGGATTACTGTCACTACACTTTAAACTGATTTACAGCCTCACTTAATTGATCACTTAACTTCGCCAGCGTTTCGGCTGCATTCGTCACAGATTGGATGGCACGAAGCTGTTCATCTGTGGAGGCACTCACTTCCTCACAGGCTGCGGCTGTTTCTTGTGAAGTAGCTGCCATCATTTGGATTGTTTCCGTGACGTCGTCTTTGTGCGCTGCTACTTTTTGAATTTCTTCATATACCGAGTCAATAGAATCCTGCATATCTGACATGAGCGTAGAGATTTCACTAAACGTTATTTCAGTGGCATTAACGACGTTGCCTTGTCGTAGGAAGTTTTCACGCGTTTCGCTCATTTGCTCCGTGACGAGTCGTGACTCTGCTTGTAGCTCTTGAACGGTCATTTTCACTTCTTCTGTCGAACGTGCCGATTGTTCGGCAAGTTTACGTACTTCTTCGGCGACGACTGCGAAGCCTTTGCCATGTTCCCCTGCACGTGCGGCTTCGATGCTTGCATTCAGTGCAAGTAGGTTCGTTTGCGAGGAAATTTCTGTAATAGTCTCCATAACACCGCCGATTGCTTTCACTTTATGTTCCAATGTGCTGATAACTTCAACCATAGATTGTAAGTTTCGCTCCCAATCGTTGAAGGACAGTTTCAGCTCTTGCATTTTGACTTGTCCATCGGTGTTCATTTCGCCAGTTTTCATTGCGATATCCGACATAATTCTAGCTTTCACTGTGATTTCGTTAATTTGCTGACCAAGTAGATCGGCCCGTTCAGTGACGGTTTCTGCATCTTCCGCCGATTTAGAAGCACCTTTCGCAATTTCACTAACTGCGTAAGAGACTTCGCTACTTGAAGCGCTTGTTTCTTGAGCGACCGCACTTAAGCTTTCAGAGTTCCCCCGAACATTTTCCACAGAGCCATTCACGACTGAAATAATCGTATTCATATTGTCGATCATTGTGTTGAAATTATCTCCAAGCTCCCCAATCTCATCTTTCGTTTTGATATCGGAACGAACTGTCAAATCTCCTTTAGAGACAGCATTCATCAGTGATTTTAGCGTACTGATCGGTTTGATTGTCCGACTGATTACGAAATATAACACCGTAAATAAGACGACTAACGTAACTAATGCTACTAGCAGCATGGTATTTCGCAGCTCCATTGCCGATGCGTTTATACTTTTACTGTCATAGGTTGCGGCTACTTTCCAATTAAGCTCTGGAATCGTTGTAAATAGCAACAATTTGTCAGTACCCTCATAATTATAATGGATGTTCCCGTTATTCTTGCCGTCCTTATACATTTCCTTGATAAAAGGCAGTTCCATCATATTTTCACCGCTCGACGTCGGATGAACAATCGCAACCCCCTCTGGATCTAACAAAATTGGATATCCGTTGTAACCAAGTTCTACTTCGAGAATGGTATTAGTAAGCGCAGATAGCTCTATGCTAATACCAATAACCCCTACAAGTTCTCCATTGCGTTGCACGGCTTTAGCTGCGGTAATCGCATAATCTCCCGTTGCAGCGTCAATGTATGGATTCGTCCAATAAACGGCATCAGGATTGCTGGCCGCGCCTTTATACCAACCACGGCTTGTTGGATCAAAATCCGAACCCAAATCTACATATGGAATGTGGATCATTTCTTTAGTTGGGAATGCAAAATAAATAAATGCCGCATCACTGTAAACGTCTTGAAATTGGGAAAACTCATTCTCAAGAACTGAACTAGTATCGTTTTCGGGATTATCTACTTCCATAAAACCATCGAAAGTACGAGAGTTGGATAACTGGTCGATCCCTTTCTCGTATTGTTCTAGGTAATTGTCGATGGAGACAGACATTTGATTGATAAAGACCGTACTTTGCTCAACAACACTTTCCTCCGTTTTATTTTTCATTTCCATAATACTGATTACGCTCATCGTTGAGACACCGACAATGAACAGAATCATCACGATTAAAATAATTTTCGTTTTAATTGATTTATACAAACTGAATCCTCTCTCTCTATTTGGATTTTAGTAATTATAACATAATCTTCTGTTTTTTCTTTAAATTTTTTAGTCTATGTATTCATTTCTCTTTCAGCTTGTGGTGCCAAATGATTTATTTTACATATTTTTACACATAACTTTTTACCCAAATATATATCGTTTAAGTGTCGGATTTTAATAATTCAATTTATATTCTTTTGGATCATAGCTTTTTACGATGTGGTGGCAATATGAGTTATAGTGATACATTCTGTGTGACTAAAGTGGTCGTTCGTAAACAAGCGTCATCTTGCATGAGCTAAAGCGACTGTACAATATTTTAAAAGAGGAAAGCACAACAAAAAAAGAAATTAAATGACCAAGCGTGTCATTTTACCTTTTGTTGTTAATATAATCGTGTGAAACGTTGATTTCCGCTCCATTCGGCTTCAATCAACTCGCGAGTTATTTTGGATTACGTTTTATATAAAAAAACATGCTTCTTATTTTGATAATCAACACACCTGTAAGTTTATATGTGAAGAATGTTTTTTCAAAACGCTTTCTACTGTTCTAACCCTGCAATGCCAAATCCTCCAGGTCCCGCATGGGTAGAAATCATTGCACCTGCTTGCATCCACGTTACATTTTCGAAACCTGTTTCCTTTGCGATTTCCTCCATTCGTCTTTTAACATTTTCATCAAGTCCGATAGAGTAGATTAAATATAGTTGTTTTCGATCAATGTCGTATTCGTTTAAGTAATCACGCATCAGTTTTTCCGCAACGATGCTCATATTCCCACGATATTTTCTAGTTGACACAAGCTTTCCTTCTTTTAATTCGATGCACGGCTTTATTTTTAACAATGACCCTCCAATATAAGCAATGTTACTTACCCGTCCACCCGCTCTTAGAAAGTCTAAACTGCCAGGAATGAAAGCCAGCCTTGTTTTAGGAACGACGGCTTCTATTTTTTCTATTAAGTGCACATCGTCAATGGACGCTTCTTCCTCAAGCAGTGTGACTGCATACATCACGATGGCACCTAATCCACCTGTCACGTTTAACGTATCAATTAGGTAAAGATTTTCAAAATCTTCCGCTGCAATTAACGCACTTTGAAAAGAAGCAGATGCTTTTGATGTGTAACCAATATGAATAATGATGCTATCAGGGAAATTCATTCTAATTTTTGTAAATAAATCATGATACTCATGTACATTCGTTGCAGTTGTAGATGGTATTTTCTTGGTGCGACTATGATACTCAAACACTTCTTCTACCGATAGCTCACCATCTAAATAATCCTTCCCATCCATAATGACGTGCATCGGTACTACTTGAATTTGATATTTTTCAACCAGGTCCTTCGGTAAATCCGCTCCACTCTCTGTCGATAAAATAATCCTTCTCATTGTACATTCCTTCCAATAAACGCAGCCATTCCTGCGTATTTATTTAGTATGATTTATTCTAAATATACACTACATGGGTAAATTATCCATTATAATATTCAGAAAACTTATTTATGAAATGGGATGTCAACATTACGATGGACAAAAATAGGGGGCTTTTAGAGGCAACACTCAGTTGGACAATCATGTAACGTCATCTATTGTTTCTTCAATTAATTTATAACGATACTTTTTGCCACCATTCTTACCTGATTGAACACTAGGATCAACGTAAAAGCAGACGGTTTTGAAATGCATCCTCGCACTTCTAAACTGTCTGCTTGTTTATTTTATTTCATTAAGCTAACTCCACCCAAACGACCGCATTATAATATTCTATGTGGCAACACATGGGGTACTGGTGGGTTTAATAGCAAACAGGACTGGAAAATGTGTTAGTCCCGTGTCATTGTTATTATCTTTTGGGTAACGTCTAACTATGCATTAATGCACCATTAGGCTTTGGTAACTCTTGCTCTGTTATTTGATTCATTTTACAAAAATGTTTCAAAAATTGTTGTGCTAGCTCTCGTTCCTTTGGGTCACTTTTCAGCGAAACGATATCAAGCAAAATTTGAGCCATCCATAAATTATCAAAATAACGATATTTGCCGGTATTCCATGACATTGTTTGAGGGGATTTTTTGTTCATGTAATATTTCCAGAAAAGTAACTGATCCGATTCCTGCTCCGTAAGTTGAAGCTTATATTTTGAATGAGCAGGAATATTTCCATCTTCACAAAGCTTACCGATAAAATCCTCATTTACCATATAGACACCTAATATACGTCTATCTTTTTCAGGCTTGCTGGCATCTATTGCCGTTAACAGGACAGCGCTATTTTGGTGCAAACGGCTCGGCTTGTTTGGCTTCCCTTTGTTATTTCCACTTTTGATTGCGCCCGAAAAAACGTTCCACTCTGAAAAAGCACGATTCTGTTCTTCTATGTCACACCAAAAAACCATTTGTGATTCTGGATGAAGTTTATGATGTTTCATCAATTTTTCGTGTTCCCAGCGAAGTTCCAGTTTTTTTCGTTGTTGTTTTCTTTCCTCTTCCTTCTTCCATTCAACCTCTTTTCGTTCCATTTCCCGCTTTTGTATAATTTTATCAAGTGAACTAGCATCACTTTTATCCTGTAGTTTTAAGTGCTTTTCAAATGCATCGGGGAAAACAAACATTTTATTTTCCGATGCGAAATGTATTTCAATAATGGAATCATTTTGTTTAACTATACTCCCCATGCCAAAAAGCTTGTGTGTAACTTTCTTATTGATTAGATTCATTATTCTAGCCCTCCTTCTATAAATGTTCGAATTTTTTTATTTTTCCCAAAAACGATATAAAAAAACGTATCCAAATTCTATCTGTAAAAAAGGCAGCGGAATTCGAAATACGTTTCAAAAAATAATTCTAAGACTATTATAACATTTTTTTATAAATTCACAAATTTATTATTGACAAGGCATTTCACAGAGAGGTAAAATGAAATTTTATTCTCTACAAACCCTCAAATTAACTATGAAGTAAAGTTCTAATACCAACCATATTAGCTCACTTTAATAATAAAAGCAGACGGCCAATTAGAGGTGCGATACCAGCACTTCTAAACCGTCTGCTTTTTATGTTTCGACGAATATTAAGTTAGCTATACCAAAAATAAAGCGTACATTGAAAAACAAGCTTAAATAGGGATTAGTCAGCTAGTTCAAGCCACGCTACTGCTTCACAATGTACAGAGTGTATGTAGTAACACATAGGGTGCTGGTGGATTTAATTAATTGGCTTTGTCCTACTATAGTAGAATCTAGTCTTTTTATTTATATTCAAACAATCTTTTCTTCAACTAACGCTCCCTGTTAGTTGAAGTGGACTTTTCACAAATTACAAACTTACATTAATACTTATTAACAACAATTGATAGTTTATAATTTGCATACTTGTTTAGGTCTAATAAAAATTGATCTAATATTTCATTGGATGGAAATCTACATTCAAGGAGATAACAACCATCTCCACTAATTTTATAGTTATTTATAATATACTTCTCTTGATTTTTTACAAATGAGAGATAAGGTTGGTGAAAAGTGCTCTGTGTAATGATAGTAATAAAAGCATATATAGAACAACCTAATTTGGTCTGATTAACTTTAATTGTATAACCTTCAATTATTCCATTATCCTCTAATTTCTCGACTCTAGCTGAAACAGCTGGTCCAGTCAAATGGACTTTCTCCCCCAGTTCCTTCATAGTAATACGACTATTTTTAGATAGTTCATCTATGATAAGTTTATCCGTTCCATCTAACATTTATTTAACTCCTTTCATTAATAAAGTCAAAAGGGCAAAAGACTTTATTTAATCTGTGTATCGCTTAATAGGTCCTACTATAAAATATACATTGTTCAAAGAAAATCTCAAAAAAAAGGAGCAAATAAATATGCACATACATCACATTCGTAATGCAACAATAGTTGTAGAATACGCAGGGAAAAAGTTTTTAATCGATCCAATGTTAGCAGAGAAAGGCACTTATCCACCTTTTGGACCTAGTGTAGGCTTTCCCGATGCATTAAGGCAGAATCAAAATAATCCTTTAGTCAGTTTACCAACGTCTATTGATAATATTATATCTGATATTGATGCTGTCATTGTCACGCATCTACATTTAGACCACTGGGATGATGCTGCTAAAGAAGCATTGCCAAAAGAAATTAAACTATTTGCTCAAAATGAAGAAGACGCAAAAGAAATTCAAAATGCCGGATTCCAAAACGTAGAGGTTTTACAAAAAGAAACAGTATTTGAGGGCATCCAATTAATTAAAACAGAAGGTGAGCATGGAAGAGGAGAAATGATTCAACTTGCCGGACAAGTGTGCGGTGTTGTCTTTAAACATTCAAATGAAAAAACACTATATGTAGCCGGAGATACGGTATGGTATGGAGCTGTTCAGGATGTAATCGAAACACACAAACCAGAAATCATAGTGGTTAATGGTGGAGATAATCAATTCCTACAAGGTGGTTCCCTTGTAATGGGTAAAGATGATATTTATGAAGTATACAAGGCTGCACCTAACGCAAAAATTATTTCTGTCCATATGGAAGCTGTTAACCACTGGACATTATCTAGAGAAGAATTAAAAAGCTTTATTCATGAAAAAGAAATCTACTCTAATGTTCTAGTTCCTGATGATGGCGAATCTTACACATTTTAAGATAAAACCGACAACCAAAGTAGTTATTATTAAATAAGGCTGTTTTCTCAATAATTGTTGCCTAGTGATTAAAAAACAGCTATGATTCCACAAAAACTTGTGGGATTATAGCTGTTTTGAATAGCAGTGACATAGCTACTGCAAACGGATTGCCTTTTGCTTTTGAACACTACGAAATATTAAAAAATGGCATATAAGAAAAGTAAATAATGGGATTCTAACAAATAAGGATAGAATAAGATTTCAAAAATCTGATGAGTAGGATTAAATTAAAACTGCATAAAATCTCACCTTACGGCAAAGCCAATAATTTTTCTAGCCCATTATGAGCTACTCTGCCCAGTTAGTTCAATAACTTCAACAAAAAAGAACGAATTCCACCATCGGAAATTCGTTCTTTTTCATTATACTAACTCCAACCAAGCAACAGCTTCGCAATGCGTCGTATGCGGGAACATATCGACTGGTTGAATTTCTTGTGTTTTGTAGCCACCGTCTTCTAGAATGCGAAGGTCGCGGGCTAATGTGGCTGGATTGCATGACACATAGACAACACGCTTTGGTTTTTGCTCAATAATCGTGTTGAGTAGTGCCTCGTCGCAGCCTTTACGTGGTGGGTCAACTACGAGGACATCTGCTTCCTTGCCTTCCTTGTACCAGCGTGGAATGACTTCTTCAGCTGCGCCGGCTTCAAAATACGTATTGGTAAAGCCATTTAACTCGGCGTTGCGTTTTGCATCCTCAATCGCTTGCGATACGATTTCAACACCCATCACAAAGCCTGCTTTTTGCGCTAAAAATAGGGAGATAGAGCCAATCCCACAGTAAGCATCGATAACACGCTCATTGCCTTCAAGCTGTGCATAGTCAAGTGCTTGCTTATATAGCACTTCTGTTTGTTCAGGGTTTACTTGATAAAACGAACGGGCTGAAATTTCAAAGCGGACATCGCCAATTCGATCTTCAATCGACTCTTTGCCCCATAATGTAATCGTTGTATCCCCAAAGATTACATTTGTTTTCTCGCCATTTACGTTTTGAACGATAGACGTAACATTCGGTACAAGACGCTGAATCACTTCGATTGCCGCCTCTTTTTGCGGGAATTTACGTGATTTTGTCACAAGCACGACCATTACTTCATTGGTTGCACGCCCTTTTCTTACAACGACATGGCGTAACTGACCGCTATGTGATGCTTCATTGTACGGTTGAAGCCCAAGTTTTGCGAGCTCTTTTTTAAGCCCAGCTAAAATCGCATCAGCTTCCCCTGTTTGGATCAGACAACGTTCCATATCCACAATGTTGTGCGACTTTGTTTTGTAAAAGCCTGCAATCGCTGCCTCTTCCCCTTGTGCAAATGGAATTTGTGCTTTATTGCGGTAATTCCAAGGGTTGTCCATCCCCTTTACTGGATGCACGGGTGCGTCAATTTTGCCGAGGCGTTTCATGACGTTTTCGACCATTTTTTGTTTCCATTTTAGTTGTCCTTCGTACGATAGGTGCTGTAATTGGCAGCCGCCACATTGCTTGAAATATTCGCACGGTGCTTCTACTCGGTCTGGTGATGGCTCAATTATGTTGATCACTTTGGCAAAGCCGTAGTTTTTTAATGTTTTTAATACATGCACTTCCACCGTTTCTTGTGGTAGTGCCCCTTGGATAAATAACGGATAGCCATCGACTTTCGCTACACCATTCCCATCGTGTGTTAAATCTTCTATATAAACTGTTGCACGGTCATTCTTTTTTACCGGTGCGCTCATAAAAATCCGCCCCCTCATTTCAATTCTTCTATTGTAGCATGCGCATTGAAAAAGTGCATTTTTATAATCAATTGGAGTGGATTTCGTTGGTTTTGATCAGATACAGCAGTCTTTTGCTCGGATAGCCTGTTGTTTTGCTCGAGCCGTCTGTTTTGAATCAGATCTCTCCGTCCAACGACGAAAAAAGCTTGTAAAACATAATGTTTTACAAGCTTTTTTTGTTAGACACGATCAATGTCGCGAATTTCATTGATTGGTACAAACACTTCGATATGGCGTTTTAAGTTGACGAATTCGGCTGGTGCATCGCCGCCGTATTCGCCATCTAAATTTAAATGGACCTCTGCGTTTGTTGTGACTTTTACGCGCTTTGCTTTACGATAAATGACGCGGGGATCATTTAAATGCTCCCCTCTCGCAGCAAGTGTAATAATTCGTCCAAACTCCGGCAATGAGCATTCCTCTAAAGCCATCACTGTAAAGTAGCCATCATTAATCGAGGCATCAGGGGCAATACGCTCAAAGCCACCAACCGAATTCGTGAGTGCACATAAGAACATCATCTTGTTTCCGTCGAACACCTCATCATCCAGCTCAAGACGCATATGCGTCGCTTTAATGGACGGAATCATTTCAATGCCTTTAATGTAATAGGCAACTGGTCCAAGAATCGTTTTCATCTTACTCGTGACTTCATATGTCAGCTCTGTTAAGCGACCACCCGCTGCGATATTAATGAAATACTTTTCGTTGTTCATTAAACCGACATCCACCGGAATCGTGTCGCCTGCCAGTATAATGTCGACAGCCTCATCGATTTTTCGTGGAATGTGGACAGCACGCGCAAAGTCATTTGTCGTCCCCATTGGAATAAGGCCAACCTTTGGACGATTCTCATATTGGCTAATACCTGCAACGACTTCGTTTAATGTACCATCTCCACCAACTGCAATAATGATATCAAAACCACGTTCTACTGCACTTTTGGCTGCATTGGTCGCATCGCCTTCACCAGTTGTAGCGTGACAAGATGTTTCATAGCCCGCTACTTCTAGCTTTTCTAATACTTCTGGCAAGTGTTTTTTAAACGCTTCCCGTCCAGATGTAGGATTATAAATTATTCTAGCTCTTTTCATTTTCATCATCTCACAAGTTTATTTTCTTTATACTATTTACGATATTTTACAAAAAAAGTTGCACTCTATTCATAATCTTAATTTTACTGTAATACAATTAATTTTAATACTATACAATTTTCTATTATGGGTATTTTTAAATATTTTTTATACCCTACTGAATTTCCATTTTTATAAAAACTCTTCAAACTAGATTCTCTTTTTTAGAAATTCGAATAGACCTGTATTCATTTTTCTGAAAATTGATTCAACTATAAATTTAAGGAGGGCACTCTATGAAATGGAACAAGTTTTTACTGTTGTTTATGGCACTAACCTTCGCTGCTATTCTTGCTGCTTGTAACTCTGATGGAGAAGAGACAACAGACAAGGAAAAGGAAACAGATGATGGGACAACAACAGAAGCACCTGCCGAAAAAGAGTTGAACTTATTAGTTGCTTCAGAACCACCATCCCTACATCCACAATTGGCCACAGATACAACTTCCGGATTAATTCTTCAAAATATATTTGAAGGATTAGTTACACTGGTTGATGGTGAGCCGGAGTTAACAGGGGCAGAAGATTTCAAGGTTAGTGATGATTTATTAACGTATACGTTCACTTTACGTGATGCAAAATGGTCTAACGGTGACCCAGTCACTGCTGAGGACTATGCCTATGCTTGGATGTTTGCATTAAATCCTGAAAACGCATCGGAATATGCCTCGATTCTTTACCCGATTAAGGGGGCAGAAGCGTATAACTTAGAACAAGGTGCAGCAGAAGATGTTGGCATTAGCGTCATTGATCCAAAAACGATTGAAGTTACGTTAGAAGCACCGACACCTTACTTCTTAGAATTAGTTGCTTTCAAAACGTATTATCCTATTCACAAAGCGACTGCTGAAGCGAATTCAAAATGGTATACAGAAGCGGAAGGCTATGTATCAAACGGTGCATTTACATTAGCTGATTGGCAGCATAGTGGTTCGATGATGTTAAAGAAAAACGAGCAATATTGGGACGCAGCAACAGTCAAGTTATCCGCAGTCAATATCGAAATGGTTGAGTCTGAAGTAACGCAAATTACGAAATTCGATTCTGGTGAAATTGATTTCTTAGGTACTTCTTTTGGTGCGATTTCATTAGATGCGATCGAGCGTTTAAAATCTGAAGGGACATTGCAGATCGCTGATTATACGGGCGTCTATATGTATAAGTTCAATACGACAGACAAAGTGATGTCTAACGCGAATATCCGGAAAGCGTTAACGCTAGCTATTGACCGTACAAACTTACTAAAAAACATTACAAAAGGTGAGCAAGTACCGGCTTTAGGCTTAGTACCAAATTCGGTTGAAGGATTTGGCGATGATGCGGGTTACTACAAGGATAATGATATTGAAGGTGCAAAAGCTGCTTTAGCGGAAGGCTTAAAAGAACTTGGTTTATCTGATCCAAGTGAGCTGGAAATCACACTTTCCTTCAATACAAGTGAAGCACACTCTGCGATTGCACAATTCATTCAAGAGGGCTGGTCTAAAAACTTAGGCATTCAAGTAAAGTTAGATAATGCGGAGTGGCAAGTGTATTTAGATAAGCTGAGTAATTTAGATTATCAAATTGGGCGTTTAGGTTGGATTGCTGACTATAACGATTCCTACACATTCTTAGAGCAATATGACTCTGCTCAAAACGGCAATAATGATACAGGCTGGGAAAATCCTGAGTACACAAAATTATTAACTCAATCTAAAACGGAGACTGACCCTGCAAAACGTTTAGAGCTTTTATTACAAGCAGAAGAGATTTTCATGGCTGAATTACCTGTGGCACCAATTTATTACTATACTAATCTTTATGTAAAACAAGATTATGTACAAAATATGAAGCCTGATGCATTAGGCAATATTAACTTAAAATACGTTGATATTACAAAATAATATTTAACGTGTCAGAAGTATACAGAAAGGCTGCAAATAATCGAGAGATCGGTTCAGGCAGCCTTTCTTACTTTTATAAACTCGTAATGAATAAAAACTCATCCTAAAAATGCCAGTTGAATGGTAAGAGGTATGTATCCTAGCCTCCGCGCTTTGCCACAGCCTACACAGGAGCTAAAACAGGCGCGGCCTGTTTGGATCTCCTGTTACGGCTCCTGTGGCTATGGCGCGCTACGGCAAAAGTAAATACTTCTCAATCTGCTAGAAAAACAATTCTCTTCCTTAAAAGAAATCATTTTCTTTTCATTTACACATATCGGCACCTAACTCCTGTAATCTATGAGGATATTTATTATTTTTCAGCAATTCATTTTTTATTGAACAATAGTTGCTTGTAGCGGAGGCACGAGAGTGTAGCTGACGGCATGCGCCTTTCGCTACAGAGCAAAGCTTCCTACGAGAAAAGCGAGACAATCAAGACCCCGCAGGAAATTTATTTGCGACGAAAGCGCAGCGACAGGAGCACTGAAGCATGAGCGACGAGGAGGCTTGATGCTCGCCCGTGGAAAGCGAGTGCCGGAGCGGAAAGCAACGTGTACTAAAATGGTAATATATGTTTTAAAATTTGCCCATTACGAGTTATAAAAATAAATAGCGAGGAGGTCATAGAATGTTACATTATATTGTGAAGCGTCTCGTTTATATTTTATTAGCCTTATTTTTAATTATTACTGCGACGTTCTTTTTAATGAAATTAGCCCCTGGTAGTCCTTTTGCTAGTGAACGTGACTTTCCCCCCGCCATTGAAGAAAAATTAAACGCGAAATACGGTTTAGATAATCCTTGGTACATTCAATATAAAGATTATTTGATTTCCACGCTGACATTCGATTTTGGTGAATCGATGAAATATAAAGGTCGTTCGACAAATGACATTATTTTCGAAAGCTTCCCTATTTCGTTCATGCTTGGTATTGAAGCGATGCTACTCGCGATATCATTTGGGATTTTATTAGGCATTATTTCTGCACTTTATCACAATAAATTGCCTGATTATATTTCAACGATCATTGCCATTTTAGGCATTTCTGTTCCGTCCTTTATTTTAGCAGGTTTATTACAATACTATTTATCGTTTAAACTCCATTTGTTCCCTGTAAGTGGTTGGAAAGGTTTTACGTATAGTATTTTACCTGCCACAGCGATTGCACTCACGCAGGCAGGCTTTATCGCCAAGCTTACTCGTTCCAGCATGCTCGAACATAAACATAGTGATTATGTAAAGCTCGCGCGTGCAAAGGGAATTGGCAAATGGACAACCGTTTTCAAACATACACTTCGTAACGCCTTATTGCCTGTCGTCACCTATTTAGGGCCATTAACTGCCGCTGTCGTTACAGGTAGCTTTATCATCGAACATATTTTTGCGATTCCCGGTTTAGGTCGTCATTTTGTCACGAGTATTACGAATCGTGATTACACCGTCATTATGGGCACCACTGTTTTTTACTCCATCATTCTACTTTTCTGTGTATTAATCATTGATATTTTATATAGCGTAATCGACCCCCGAATTAAACTGAAGGGAGCGAAAAAATAATGACTAAACACAATCCTAATAGCGATCACTTTTCACCAGAGATGTTTCACATTGTTGGTAGTCGCATTCATGAGGCAGACAAACTTTCTGAGAAATCGGTATCCTTTTGGAAGGAAGTCATGCTCCGTTTTTCTCAAAATAAACTCGCCATTTTAGGATTAATCTTTTTAGTATTGATTGGGCTAATGGCTATTTTCGTTCCTATTTTTTCTCCCTATAAATATAGTGATCAATTAGGACTTTATAATAGTGCCCCTTCTGCTACTCATTGGTTCGGTACAGATGATTTAGCTCGTGATATGTTTGTCCGTATCTGGTATGGGGCGCGCATTTCTTTATTTATCGGATTAGCTGCTGCCTTTATCGATTTAATTGTCGGTGTTTTATGGGGAAGTATTGCAGGCCTAGCGGGGGGGCGGGTCGATAATATAATGATGCGTATTGCTGATGTATTAACTGCTGTCCCTCACTTACTCGTTGTCATTATTTTACTAGTCGTCATGGAGCCTGGTTTAATTCCTATGATTATTGCGCTATCGATTACAGGCTGGATTAATATGGCGCGCATTGTACGCGGTGAAGTGTTATCCATTAAAAACCAAGAATATGTATTGGCCTCGCGTACTTTAGGTGCAGGTAAATGGCATTTAATCAAACGACATTTAATTCCAAATGCGCTTGGTGCGATTTTAGTAACGATGACCTTAACGGTGCCTGTTGCCATTTTTACAGAGGCATTTTTAAGCTATTTAGGCTTAGGTGTTAGCCTTCCAAAAGCAAGCTGGGGAACGATGGCATCGGAAGGGAGTAAAGCTTTACTATCTGCACCGTGGCGGTTATTCTTCCCTGCTTTCTTTATTTCGTTAACCATTTTTGCATTTAACGCCGTTGGAGACGGTCTTCGTGATGCACTAGATCCGAAATTACGAAAATAAAGGGGGATTTGTAATGAGTAAACTACTTGAAGTAAAAGACTTACACGTCCATTTTAAAACATTTGCCGGCATCGTTCAGGCGGTACGGGGCGTAAACTTTGAACTAAAAGAAGGAGAAACACTTGCGATTGTCGGAGAATCTGGTTCTGGAAAAAGTGTCACGAGTAATGCCTTAATGAAGCTCATTCCGCAGCCTCCTGGTATGTATAAAGGTGGTCAAATACTGTTTCAAGGGCGGGACTTAGTTCAACTAACGGAAAAGGAAATGTCAAAAATTCGTGGAAAAGACATGGCGATGATTTTCCAGGATCCGATGACCGCGCTAAATCCTACGATGCGTGTCGGTCGTCAAATTACAGAGGTGCTATTAAAGCATCAAAAAATTTCTCGTCGTGCTGCAAAAATGCGAGCGATTGAATTATTATCACAGGTCGGCATTCCACTCCCTGAAAAACGTTTTCGCCAGTATCCACATGAACTAAGTGGTGGGATGCGCCAGCGTGTTGTGATTGCGATTGCCTTAGCAGCAGACCCAAAGCTTTTAATTGCAGATGAACCGACTACGGCACTGGATGTGACGATTCAAGCGCAAATTTTAGAACTCATGAAGGAAATCCAAAAAAAGAAGCATACGTCGATTATTTTTATTACACATGATTTGGGCGTTGTGGCGAACGTAGCAGATCGTGTCGCTGTGATGTATGCTGGGCAAATTGTGGAGTATGGCACCGTAAATGACATATTTTACAATCCACAGCATCCCTATACGTGGGGCTTGCTCGGCTCCATGCCTGATTTAAATAATGATTCAGATGAGCTATTACGCGCCATTCCAGGCTCCCCTCCTAACCTGATTGATCCACCGGAAGGAGACGCCTTTGCCCCGCGGAATGAGTTTGCACTTGCCATTGATTATGTACAGGAGCCACCGATGTTTCAAGTGTCGGATACGCATTTTGCTAAAACATGGTTATTACATCCAGAGGCACCGAAAATTCCAATGCCGCCTCTAGTTTCTAGGCGTATTGATGGCTATTTGCAGGAGGCGAAAAATTATGCCGAATAAAATTTTAGAGGTGAAGAACTTAAAGCTATACTTCGGAACAAAGAAACAGCCGATTAAAGCGGTGGATGGGGTAAGCTTTGATGTGTATGAGGGAGAGACACTTGGGCTGGTTGGTGAATCAGGTTGTGGTAAATCAACAACGGGTCGTTCCATCATTCGCCTTTATGATATGACAGAAGGTGAAATTATTTTTAAGGGAAAAAGCGTGAGTGCGATTCAATCTAAAAAGGACTTACGGCAGTTTAACCGTGACATGCAAATGATTTTTCAAGATCCTTATGCCTCATTAAATCCTCGTATGACAGCTGGTGAAGCGATAGGCGAGGCATTTGATATTCATGGACTGTATAAAAATAAAGCAGAGCGGGCTAACCAAATTGCCTCATTGTTAGAGGCTGTAGGGTTAAATCGTGAGCATGCTAATCGATATGCGCATGAGTTTTCTGGTGGGCAGCGGCAGCGTATCGGGATTGCCCGTGCACTTAGCTTGAATCCTAGCTTTATTATTGCAGATGAGCCGATTTCTGCACTAGATGTTTCCATTCAAGCACAAGTTGTTAATTTATTAAAGCAGCTTCAGAAGGAGCTGAAATTAACGTATTTATTTATTGCCCATGACCTGTCCATGGTGAAATACATTAGCGACCGAATTGCGGTTATGTATAGAGGAAAAATTGTGGAGCTAGGTCCTGCAGAGGAAATTTATCATCGCCCAATTCATCCATATACGCAATCATTATTATCGGCTGTGCCTCAACCAGATCCACTCTTCGAAAGTTGTCGTCAGCGCATCCCCTATGAACATGAAGAAACGACTGCAAGAGAAAATATGCACGAGGTTCGTCCTCACCATTTTGTTTATGGGGCAGAGGAGCAAATTAAAAAGTGGGGTTAAAGTAATTCCCCATTCACCGCAAATAGTGAATGGGGAATTTTACATTTTCTATACTAACGCCGCTGTCACTTGTTTTTTGAAATCTTCATAAACATACGACCAAAGCTTTTGATTGCTTGCGTATTGCTGAAGTAAATTCTTATATAGATCCTTTTGTGCTTCCTCAAAGGTTGGGTCGTCCTTCTGTGGTAGACCCGCTCGCGCCTCTTCTACCATCTGCTGTAATTCAGGTGCACGTGGTCCCCATTTCGAGACAATTTCCCCTGCTTCATTTAACAATAAGTAAATCGGTATCGCCCGTCCACCATTCGTTAAATGGCGATCAATTAACTCAGTATCCGCATCACGAAGAGCTGTACGCATCTCCATGTCTGCTGCTTCTGCTACTTTTCGGATAATCGGGTTGTTCAGCATCGCATCGCCGCACCAATCTTCGGTAATCGTTAAAATGTGCAGATTTTTTTCCTTTAAGCGCTGAATGAAATCGTCATTTGATACGTCAAATTGCTGATAAATCGCCATGCTTTGTTCTTTGAATTGCGACATATTGTCCATATAACTTGCAATCGATATCGCTTCGTCAAAATATTGTTGTTCTGTTTTCACGTGAAATCCCCCCTACTGTTATTCATTATAAACAATCTTTCATTTTTAGAGAAAGAAAAAGAACAGTCACGATTGCTCGTCACTGTTCTTTCATCATTAACGTTTGTTGATTTCTTCTAAAAGAATTTGGTTTGTTAATTGTGGGTTTGCTTGACCTTTAGACGCTTTCATAATTTGACCAAGAAGCGCTTTTAATGCACGCTCTTTTCCGTCTTTATAGTCTGCTACTGATTTTTCATCGTTATCTAAAGCTTGTGTAACAAAGCCGCGGATCACTTCTGGATCAGAGATTTGTACTAAGCCTTTTTCTTTCACGATTTTCGCAGCATCGCCACCGTTTGTTACTAACTCCGTGAATACTTTCTTCGCAATTTTAGAAGAGATTGTACCGTCAGAAATTAATTTCACCATGCCTGCAAGGTTTTCTGGTGTTAACGCTGTTTCACTAATTTCTTTTTGCTCTGCATTTAAGTAAGCAGAAACGTCACCCATTAACCAGTTGGCAGAAAGTTTCGCATCTGCACCAGCTACTACCATTGCATCAAAGAAGTCTGAGATCTCTTTGTTAATAACAAGTACTGCAGCATCGTAAGCTGTTAAGCCAAGCTCTGCTTCGTAGCGTACTTTACGAGCATCCGGAAGCTCTGGAATCGACGCTTTAATACGTTCAACCCACTCATCCGAAATCGAAAGACGTACTAAATCTGGCTCTGGGAAGTAACGGTAATCGTCTGTTCCTTCTTTTACACGCATCAGGATTGTTTTACCTGTTTTCTCATCAAAACGGCGTGTTTCTTGCTCAATCACACCACCAGCCATTAATACTTCTGCTTGGCGGATTTCTTCGTGCTCTAAGCCTTTACGTACGAAGTTGAATGAGTTTAAGTTTTTCAGCTCTGTTTTTGTACCGAATTCTTCTTGACCATAAGGACGTAAAGAAATGTTCGCATCACAACGTAGAGAACCTTCTTCCATTTTACAGTCAGAAACGCCTGTATATTGGATAATCGATTTTAGTTTTTCAAGGTATGCATACGCTTCGTCTGGTGTGCGGATGTCTGGCTCTGAAACGATCTCAACAAGTGGTGTACCTTGACGGTTGAAGTCTACTAATGAATAGCCATCACCATGTGTTAATTTACCTGCATCTTCTTCCATGTGAAGACGTGTAATACCGATTTTTTTTGTGTAGCCTGGTGTTTCACCTTTAGCTGGAATTTCGATTTCAATCCAGCCGTTTTTCCCGATTGGCTTATCAAATTGAGAAATTTGGTATGCTTTCGGATTGTCTGGATAGAAGTAGTTTTTACGATCGAATTTTGTTTCTTGCTCGATTTCCATGTTTAAAGCAAGAGATGCTTTCATCGCGAAATCTACAACGTTTTTATTTAACACAGGTAATACACCTGGGTAACCAAGGTCGATTACTGTTGTGTTTGTATTTGGCTCAGCACCAAAGTGATTTGGTGAAGATGAGAAGATTTTTGAGTTTGTTTTTAACTCAACGTGTACTTCTAAACCAACGACTGTTTCAAAGTTCATGATTATTTCCCCTCCCATAGAGCTGGAGTTTGCTTATGGAAGTCTGTTGCTTGCTCATAAGCATATGCTGCACGGTAAATTGTTTCTTCATCGAAGTGTTTACCGATAATTTGTAAGCCTAGTGGTAAACCGTTTTCGAAGCCACATGGAATCGAAATCGCTGGTACACCTGCTAAGTTGATTGGAATTGTTAAAATATCGTTTGCGTACATTGTTAATGGATCATTTACGTTTTCACCGATTTTGAATGCTGGTGTTGGCGCAGTTGGTCCAATAATCACATCATAATCCTCGAACACTTTGTCGTAATCTGCTTTGATTAATGTACGAACTTGTTGTGCTTTTTTGTAGTATGCATCGTACGTTCCTGCTGATAAAGAGTATGTACCAAGCATGATACGACGTTTTACTTCATCACCGAAGCCTTGCGCACGTGTTTCTTTGTAAAGCTCCATTAAGTTTTTCACGCCTTCAGCACGGAAGCCGTAACGGATACCGTCGAAGCGAGAAAGGTTTGATGATGCTTCTGAAGATGAAAGAATGTAGTAAGCAGCTAGTGCATATTTAGAGTGTGGAAGAGATACTTCTTCTACTGTTGCACCTAGTGATTTTAATACTTCTAATGCATCTAGCACAGACTGACGTGCTGCTTCGCCAACGCCTTCGCCAAGGAATTCTTTTGGTACAGCGATACGAAGACCTTTAATGTCGCCGTTTAGCGCTTCTGCGTAGTTCGGTACTGGTACGTTTGCTGAAGTAGAGTCGTGTTCATCCACACCAGAAATCGCTTCTAATAGTAAAGCATTGTCACGTACATTGCGTGTAATTGGTCCGATTTGGTCCAGTGAAGATGCGAATGCGACTAAACCAAAACGAGATACACGACCGTATGTAGGCTTCATCCCTACAACACCACAGTATGCTGCTGGTTGGCGGATTGAACCACCTGTATCTGAACCAAGTGAGAATGGTACTTCACCTGCTGCTACAGCTGCTGCCGATGCACCTGAAGAACCGCCTGGTACGTGATTTAAATGCCAAGGATTTTTTGTTGTTTTGTATGCTGAGTTTTCGTTAGAAGAACCCATCGCAAATTCGTCCATGTTTAATTTACCGATTGTCACCATACCTGCTTCACGCAGTTTTTTCACAACCGTTGCATCGTAAATTGGCATGAAGCCTTCTAAAATTTTAGAAGCACATGTTGTTTCTAAGCCTTCTGTTACGATATTATCTTTTACCCCGATTGGAAGACCGAAAAGTGGTCCACGCTCTTCAAAAGGTACTTGATCTAATTCAGCCGCTTGTGCTGTTGCTTGCTCTTTATTTAATGCTAAAAACGCTTGTACATCGCCGTCTAGTGTTTCTACACGGTCGAATGCTTCTTTTGTTAACTCAGCGATTGTTAGTTCACCGTTATGTAGGCTTTCTTGCAATTCTTTCGCTGAACGCTCAAATAATGTCATGCGGTGCGCCTCCTATTGATTAGTCTAAAATTGATGGTACTTTTACTTGACCAGCTTCTTGCTCTTTTACGTTTAACATCATTTGTTCGTGCGGTAGACCATTGCCTGCTACGTCTTCACGTAGTACGTTAACAAGTGGTAACACGTGTGATGTCGGTTCAACGTTTGTCGTATCTAGCTCATTTAGCTGCTCTGCAAAGTCTGTAATCTTTCCTAGTTGTTCAGCAAATTTTTCTGCTTCTTCCTCAGTAATTGCCAGTCGTGCTAAATGCGCTACGTGCTTTACTTCTTCTTTTGTTAATTTTGCCATGTTTACACCTCCAAATATAGAAAACATATCCGCTAAAAATCAGCGAGGAACATATCTTATCTTAGCGAATATTTCACATACTGCCTCCATTACAGAAACATGTATTACTTTTATTTATAAAGTTAGGCTCAATCAGATAACCACGCCCATAATGATACCATTTTTGATTTTAAAAATCACAATTTTGTTCAAAATTCCACAAACTACAACGAATGTCGGTCGTATAATTGTCAATTTGTTACTTTACAGCATGAAAGGAGTCATCTCACACGATTATGAGACAACTCCTTTGAGCAATTAGTCGACACATTAATCATAAATATGAACGAACGGCTCATCCTTATTTGCTTCTTTTTTAATGAGCGCTTCCGCTCCGTTTGATGATGTGATTGTTACTGTAGTTTGTACATCCCTCGGTAAATACTTCAGCATCGTGCCTGTTAAATATTGCGTAAAACCAATAATTTCTGTTGTCCCATAAAACTGAATCGGTACTTCAATATTCAATTTCGCTAATCCATTATTTTGATAGAATCCCGTGCCAATTACACTTGTAAAATTGGAGAAGTATTTATCAATATCGTGTTTGAATTTTTGGAAGTCATCATTCGCTTCACGGTAAATGTCTTGAGGTGAAGACATCGGGAATGTCACGTATTTTTCATTAATACTTGTCCAGTCTCCTAGATTCGATGAATTAGTATCTGCTACGTTATAAGCAAAATACGTACCTGGCACGATTGCATTACGTTCTTCTTGCTTAAACAATCCGATAAAAATCGGCACATCTGCAAGCTCTGAGCGTTGGCGTAAGCGATTGACTACCTCTTGTGCCAGCTCTTTTCCAACCTTCTCTAACACTGCGTCATCAATCTTTTGCTCATAGTATTCACCGTATTGCTCTTTTTGATAATAATAAATTGAATTTAATGCTAGGCCGATCGAAATCCCGCCAAGCGTTACTTTATTTTCATCTGTTTTTTTCAAATAGTTTTGCTCGACTAAATGCGCTAAATAAACCGGTGCTTTTTCGGCTTTGACAACGGCATCTAGTTCATTGCCACTTGCATCTAGACTGGACGGATTTAAGCCGCGATATTCAGGTCCTTTATCCGTCGTTTGATTTTCCCTCGCTAACCAGTAACGAACTGTTTCTTCTGAAAGGTATTGCCCCTCTTGGAAATAGTAATCATCTGTATTAAATTCGTTTTGCGAAAGGCGCATAAGCCCGGTTTCCACTTCATTCATATCGTACTTTGTATAAATATTGGAGACCACTAAGCCACGGCTTGCACTTTCTTTATATGGAACTAATGTTTTATAATAATGATCGCTTAATGGAAGATTTGGGATAATCGTTGTTTCAACTTCAGCTTGATCGGATTCCTGTACGACTTCTTCATCTGGATTAATAGATGGTGTACAGCCTGCTAGCATTACGCCTGCTACGATTGCTGAAATCCAGCGAAATCGCTTCATGGTAGGTAAACCCCTTTACTGTTGTAAATTTTCGATTAGACGGTTTTCATCCCAAATTTCAATACCTAGGCTTTGTGCTTTTTCAAGTTTCGAGCCGGCATCTTCACCTGCAATGACCAAGTCTGTTTTCTTGCTTACAGAGCCTGCTACAGTGCCGCCTAACTCTTCTATTTTCGCCTTTGCTTCGTTGCGTGTCAATTGGGCAAGTTTTCCTGTTAGGACAATCATTTTCCCCGCAAACGGGTTCGTGCCCGCCTCCACGACAACCTTTTTCCCTTTATACATCATATTGACACCCATATCTTTGAGGCGTGCCATTAAGGTTTGTACTTCTTCATTGGCAAAATAGGAGACGATCGACTGGGCCATTTTATCGCCAATTTCGTGAATGTTTGTTAAATCCACTACATCCGCTTTCATAAGTGCATCCATCGTTTCGTATTCAGCGGCTAAAATTTTCGCCGCCTTTTCCCCTACATGGCGAATTCCTAAGCCAAATAATAGGCGCTCTAATGAATTGTCTTTTGATTTTTCTAGTGCTTCTACTAAGTTTGTCGCTGATTTTGTTCCCATTCGCTCAAGTTGCACAAGTTGGTCGACTTGAAGTAAGTAAAGGTCTGCCACATTCGTAATATAGCCTTCACGCAGTAGCTGTTCCACAACTTTTTCACCTAAACCATCGACATTCATCGCATTTCGTGAGACAAAGTGTTTAATGCCTTCTGCTATTTGGGCTGGACAGGCGGGATTGACACAGCGTAGCGCTACTTCGCCGTCCACCCGAATGAGCTCACTATCACAAGCAATACATTCTGTTGGCATTTCATACGGCACCGCATCTGCTGGACGTTGTTCTAAAATGACGCCGACTACTTCTGGAATGATGTCGCCTGCTTTTCGAATAATGACCGTATCGCCAATGCGGATGTCTCTTTCACGAATTAAGTCTTCATTATGAAGCGACGCACGGCTCACTGTCGTTCCCGCTACTTGGACAGGCGCTAAAATGGCCGTTGGTGTAATGACCCCTGTGCGACCAACTGTTAAATCAATGTCGACTAGTTTTGTTGTTACTTCTTCGGCAGGGAATTTATACGCGATCGCCCAGCGCGGACTTTTCGCTGTATAGCCTAGTTCATCTTGATGGGCAAAGCGGTTTACTTTAATGACGATGCCATCAATTTCATATGGTAAATTTGGTCTTGCTTCCGTCCACTTATTAATAAACGCCATGACATCATCAATTGTTGCACAAGCTAGACGCTCACGATTGGATGGCAAGCCTAGTTTCTCTAAATAATCGAGCATCTCCCCATGTGAGTCGATGCCATAGCTTTCACCGTCTCCTCCTATCGAATAAATGAATGTCGATAAGTGACGACTTGCTGCAATTTTAGGGTCTAATTGACGCAATGAACCTGCTGCTGCATTACGCGGATTCGCAAATAATTCTTCGCCTTTTTCAGCACGTGCTGCATTTAAACGTTCAAATGATTTTTTCGGCATATAGGCTTCGCCGCGCACTTCAATCGTTACAGATTCTTTTAAACGAAGAGGAATCGCTCGAATCGTTTTTAAATTAGCTGTAATGTCTTCACCGACAACCCCGTCCCCACGTGTTGCTCCTTGTACAAAACGCCCTTCCTCGTAGCGAAGGGAAATGGCTAAGCCGTCAATTTTCAATTCGCATACGTACGAAAAGTGATCACCGATTGCTTGACGAATTTTACGGTCAAAGTCGCGCAAATCCGCTTCATTAAATGCATTGGAGAGGCTTAGCATTGGATAATTATGTGTTACTTTTTTGAAGCCCTCTAGTACTGCTCCACCGACACGCTGCGTGGGCGAATCAGGATAAATAAGGGTTGGATTTGCTTCTTCTAATGCGATGAGCTCGTGTAGTAGCTGATCATACATAGCATCTGGCACAAGTGGCTTATCTAATACGTAATAGGCATAGCCATACTCGTGCAATAATTGATTTAACTCCGCAATACGCTGTTCGATTTCGTTCATATAATACCTCCATTACGCCTTTGTGATTGGCGCTAAACTTGCCAGTAATTTTTTAATACCAGCGTTCGGGAATGCTACTTTTAACTCTAATTCATCCCCTTCACCACTCACGCCAACGACCATGCCTGTACCAAAGGCTTTATGTTCTACCTTATCGCCGATTTTCCAATCAAGTGCAGCAGCACCTGTTGGCTTTGGACGTGTGACAGGTGGTATTTTTTGTACATTCCCTTGTGTACGTGCATATGGTGCGCGGTCGTAACTATTGCGGCTTGCGCCAAATGGCATTGCGCTTTGCGTACGACTTCCCGCTTTTGAAACATGCTCTAAAATATCCGATGAAATTTCGTTGATAAACCGTGAAGGGGCATTATAGCTTGAACGCCCAAAAATCGTACGAGACTGCGCACACGTTAAATACAGACGCTCTTCTGCTCGCGTCGTGCCCAATGGTGATAGGTAAGCCTTTTGAAGTGATCTCCAGCTTTTCCCCCACCCCACACCGTGCATGCGAGTTTCCCCGCACACGGCGTTCCATCTAATCATCAATAGTCAATTTATCGCCCTCTTTCCACATGGGATAGCGATTACTATTGATGTTAGACTTGGGGCCTTCCCTCCACTTCCATTACAGAAGCTTCAACAGTACTACGCCCCTACTGACTCCCCTATTCATGCCCTTTCATGCAATTTGCAATCCCCAAGCGATTACTAAACGTTAGGGGTCTCAAACGTTCCGATATTACTAGGTATATAACTGTACTTAGGTTCCACCTTTATCCCGACTATATCTTTTCAGTAGAACAACCCATTAGTTCTATCCATCAGAATCCCATACGATAAATCCTTTGGAATATAGTTAATTAGACAACATTTCTATTGCCCGCTCTACGAGACGTACATTCAGTGATTCGTCATTAAATTCTTAAATCCTAACCGTATACAGCTACCCAGCCCGCACCATGTTCACAGTATGTTTAACCTTTCCTCAGCTTGACCTGTTAGGGCTACTTAGCGCGACTTCACCCAACTTCACACAACCTGTTACCAGTGTTGCATGTGGGAGTATTAGCTTCCATCTAGTCACGGAGATTATTTGGGTTCTCCGCCGTGGTGTCGTAATATCAGTTGTTGCTAGTAAAATTTCTACTAGCCCTGCCAATCCTTCGCGGTTTACGCGATTTCTGACAAACGTTTCATACCATAAGCAAGGCGACGCTCTTCTTCCATTTCTTCAGGGTCTTCTAATGTTCGAGAATGTGGGAAAATATTTTCCTCCATCCCGATAATGAAAACAACTGGGAATTCAAGCCCCTTCGCAGCATGCATTGTCATTAAAATGATTGCACCTTCATTTTGCAATTCTTCCTCGTCTATCTTATCGATGTCTGCAATCAGTGCTAAATCCGTTAGGAAGGCGATAAGTGATTGGTCCTCACTGCGCTCCTCAAACGCTTGTGTCACCGTTAAAAATTCCTCGATATTTTCAAGACGGCTTTCTGCTTCGATGGACTTTTCATTTTTCAACATCGTACGGTAGCCAGTTCGTTCAAGTACTTCTTCTACAAGCTCCGTTACCGTTAGTTCCTGTTGACGCGCTGTTAAATCACTAATCATCGCATAAAAATACTCTGCAGAAGCGGCCGCTTTCCCTGTTAAGCCGATAAATACAAGTTCACGCATCGCATCGAAAATCGAACGGTCTTGCTCGATGGCATAGCGTGCTATTTTTTCAAACGATGTTGCCCCAATACTACGTTTCGGTTCATTAATAATACGTGCGAGTGACAAATCATCATCATTGTTGGCAATTAAACGAAGGTAAGCAAGGATGTCTTTAATTTCTTTACGGTCATAGAATTTCGTACCGCCGACGATTTGATAGCTCATATTCGATTTAACGAGCACTTCCTCCATCACACGTGATTGCGCATTTGTCCGATAAAGAACGGCAAAATCGCCTGGCTTACGACCTTCTTTTTCGATTAAGCGTTGAATCGTACCCGCAACAAATTGTGCTTCTTCTTGCTCGTTATACGCTTTATAGTAAACAATCTTTTCGCCTTCAGGGTTGTCCGTACGCAATTGTTTCGGATAGCGGCTTGTATTTTTTTCGATAATATCGTTGGCGGCCTGTAAAATGCGCTTTGTCGAGCGGTAATTTTGCTCAAGCATAATGGCTTTTGCATCTTTGTAGTCTTTTTCAAACGATAAAATATTCGTGATATCTGCCCCGCGCCAGCGATAAATCGATTGATCCGAATCCCCTACAACGCAAATATTTCGGAATTTGCGGGCTAATAGTTTTACAAGTAGATATTGGGATTTATTGGTATCTTGATACTCATCCACGTGGATATAGTGGAATTTGTTTTGATAGTATTCTAGTACATCTGGGGCTTCTTCGAATAGACGAATCGTCATCATGATTAAGTCATCGAAATCTAATGAAGAATTGAGCTTTAGACGCTTTGTATAGCCTTCATACACCTGTGCCACGATGCGCTCAAATGGATTGCCTTCATTCATATTCGCTTTAAAGCCATCGACTGTCATGCAGTCATTTTTAGCGGAACTAATTACATTTAAAATCGCCCGTGGATCATATTTTTTCGGGTCAATATTGTATTCTTTTAATAAATTTTTCACGACTGTGAGCTGGTCACTTGAATCTAAAATGGAAAAGCTTTTCGAATAGCCAAGTCGGTCGATATTGCGACGTAAAATCCGTACACACATCGAGTGGAATGTGGAAACCCACATACTTTCACACGTACCGTTTCCTAAAATACCATCGATTCGTTCACGCATTTCGCGCGCTGCTTTATTCGTAAACGTAATCGCTAAAATTTTCGATGGATATACTTCCTTCTCCACGACTAAATAAGCAATACGATGTGTAAGCACGCGTGTTTTCCCTGAGCCGGCCCCTGCCATAATAAGCAAAGGACCTTCTGTTGTTTGTACTGCTTCTTGTTGCTGCGGATTCATCCCTACAAGAAGATTTCTTGAGATTTGTTCCATACTGCACCACCTTAATCAAACATTTGTTCTTATTTTAGTTATAACACAACAGACTTTACTGCTTCAACTGTTTTCAAAGCGGCTTTTAAGTCGTCATAAATAATGTTACCGACAACAACTGTATCCGCTACACGTGCCATCTCTGTCGCTTGCGCTTCGGATGTGATCCCGCCGCCATAAAATAGTTTTGTTTCTTCGAGTACATCTTTCACAGCACTCACTAATTGTGGATCTCCGTAAGCACCGCTATATTCCATATAAAAAATCGGCAGCTTAAAATACTTCTCCGCCATCCGTGCATACGCAATAACATCCTCTTCTGAAAGCTCTGTATTCGCATCTGTTACGTGTGCGACTTTGCAATCTGGGTTTAATATGCAATACCCTTCCGCTACAAGCTCTTCCCAAACCATAATATCCCCATACTCTTTAATCGCTTCATAGTGTAAATCCTTTACCCATTTCGTATCGCGACTATTTAATACAGACGGAATAAAGTAATAATCATAACCCGGTGTCACACATTCTGAATTGGAGATTTCTAATGCCACTGGTACCGAAAAACGGCGTACACGCACTAACATATCGAGTACATTGTCTAACGTGACACCATCTGTACCCCCTACCAAAATCACATCTGTGCCAGATTCACACACAAGCGCTAAATCCTCATCTGAAATGTCCTTTGCCGGATCAATTTTAAACACATGTCGCCATTGTAAATACTCCATGTTATTCCCACCTCATTCGTTATTTTGTTTTCAGTATAGCAAAGAAAAAAGTTCGAACGACACATCTGCGTCAAACTTAGAATTTCCGCTTAAAAAAACACAACTCGCGCTATAAGGGCGCGAGTTGATGTCTTTTCTTATGTGGCGTTCGTTCAAAACGGATATTCCCCTATCCGCTAACAACTGAGCTGCAACGGCACAGCCTTTTAAACGAGTAAATATTATTTACTGCGATCGCTAAACGGCTTTTCCTCTGGATATAAACGACCTAGCATTTCATCATACGTATCGTTCCCGTAATCAAAGCAACGACGCACGCGAGAAATGGTAGCTGTTGAAGCACCTGTTTCCTTTTTAATCGTTTCATATGTTTTCTTTAAGCGCAATAAATGCGCTACTTCAAAACGTTGTGATAACGACTGAATCTCGCTGATCGTGCATAAATCGTCAAAGAACTTATAGCACTCTTCTAAATCTTTTAGTTCTAATACTGCTTTAAATAATTGATCTGTTTGATGTCCACGGATTTTTTCGATTTGCATACTCTCACCCTTCCCAAGTTATTCGGAATACGTTACGCTCGAAGTCAGCCCTGGTGATGTTGGTACAAAGTGAACCCATGTTTGCCCTGCGACAAGTTGCACTTCACTGCCATCCTGTTCAACTGCTACAAGCAGACCGTCTCTATTTTCCCAGTTCACTTCACGGAGCATGCCTTGCTGTGCAACATACGCTCTACCGCCTGATGTGATATCTATATCTCTTCTACCTTCGCTATCAATTACACGATGCGCCATCTCAAAGAATAACACATTTGATAGCTCTACCGGCTCACCTGTTAAATGATCTACTGTCACCGTATTCGTTACTGTCCTTGTATACGTCTGTTTCTCTACGTCGTACGTATACACACTATTAAACGAACCGTTGTTATTATAATTCATTTTCACTTCGTTAGCATTCTTTCCTATTTTAACACTATCTTGTTCTTCATAAAATGAATATGATACTTTTTTTTGATACAGTAACGAAGCACCCACTTTTTCTGCTGCAGCTGTTACATTTTCTCCTGACATATAGGAATTATGCGGCGCTTTTCGTTCGCTCGAGCGTTGGAATAAAGTCCCATCATACGCCATGCCATTGATATTATCGACCACACCACTTGTTAACATCGCCTTTGCTTCTGGACTATACCCATGTGCAATATAAAAGGCATCGAGTCCCTTCGCCATATCGATGAAGTAGGAACGGGCGCTACGAATGGGCCCAATCGTTGTTGGGATTTGGGATTGATATAGCGCTAGCAGACGCGTAACATCGCCCTCTGCTAGCATTTCATATACCACATCTGCATATGCAATTCCTGACTGTGGACGTGCATCAGGATGATTATTAATCGTTACTAAAATAGGACGTAGAAATGACTCTTCTGCCACTTTTTCCCCTGTAAATGGCATTGTATATGGTAATTCTTCTACCTCTACTTCTTCTATCTCTTCGGGCTCGGCTGAAGCCGGTGCACCATTTTCTACCTCATCTTTATTACAAGCAGCTAATAATAGCGCTGCACACACAACAAACATCACTCTCTTTTTAGTCATTTCCCTCTAGCTCCTTTTGTTAGCGCATTACAGACGGCAACATGACCGTATTTTTCATCACATCAAAAATGCCCCGCGGCGTAACGCGAATATATGGTAAATGTGTGGATTGTAAAAATAGCAGTGTATAAATCGCATCAGAATGTTGGTAGCCACGAGCACGTAACGCTTCTTTTAACGCGATTTCTTTTTCGATTAGGTGCTCCACTGGACCGTTAGACATTGTACCAGCAATTGGGAGTGGTATACTTGCCACAACCTCTCCATCTTCTACGAGCACAATGCCACCATTCATATTTTTTATTTCGCAAAATGCTTGTTTAATATCGGCAATGCTTTTCCCAATTAAAATCAAATCTCCGGTATTAGAATAAGAAGAAGCAAAGCCTTTGACATGTGTATCAAATCCTTTAATCGTCGTATTGACACGCCACTTCCCATTGCGGTCAACAAGCATTAAATAACTTTCATTCTCACCTAGTGGTAATTCCTTTTTATGAGCGGGAACTTTTGCACTATATGGTTTTGTAATGACATCATTGACCATTTCAATCCCAATCGGCATTGAGAACTGGAAATCATCATCTTGTAAATCGAAGTGAATGTTCAAATCGCCCAGTATAGACCAGTCCATTTCAGGGAATGTATACACTTGCTCGCCGTCTCGTTTTAGCCAAACCCCTTTCGATAAAACTGACTCTGGCTGCGGTGTGAATTCGTCTTTTAAAATATTGAGTGTCGCATATCGCCCTGTTGCAATCATGCCATGTAAACTCGCCATGTTATAGTAGCGCGCTACATTATAACTTGCCATTTGGTACGCATCAATCGGATTGACCCCAACATCCAGTGCGACTTGGATACATTTATCCATCACACCATCTCGGTGGAAGCTTGGTGTCGAGCCGTCTGTCGTCATCATTAAATGATCAAAAATATGGAGTTCTTTTTCTAAAATCCCTTTCAATAGATTTGGTAAATCCGGACGAATCGATGAATGACGAAGCGTTACTTTAATCCCGTGTTGAATCCGTTTGACTACTTCATCTGCTGTCATCGCTTCATGATCCCCATCTGCCCCGAAAAGGCGCATTTTAACAAGTGTACGTTCAGATGCACCTGGGAAGTGCCCTTCGATTTTTTTCCCTTTATGTTTAGCTGATTGAATCCAGTAGAGCATTTGGTCATCTCCGCGCAGAAGACGCGGCCAACCTGTTAGCTCCCCCCCAAGTAATACATCGTGACGCTCTAGCCACTCTAGTACAGATTCGTTCGAGAAAATGTCTTCTTCATGCTCTAGCTCTGTTTGCGAATCAAACCGGCTCCACCAGTAAAACGAGAAAGGTAGTTGGTTTAATTTGTCTATCATTGAAAACGCTTTCTTATTTTGTGATATTAAAACAAATGACATATTATCTGAAAGAAACGTTGTTGTTCCTGTTTGTCCTGCAAATTCTGCAAATGAATGCGGATTATATAACTGGTACGGGTGCACATGCGGCTCAATATATCCCGGTACAATCGTTTTTCCTGCAACATCTACCATTTCAGTACCTTGCACATTTGATGGTAGTTCTTCTCCTACATACACGATACGATCATTTAAAATCCAAATGTTCCCTGTCATCCATTGTTTAAACATACTGTGCAAGTAACGTGCATTTTTTAACACAATATTCGGTGCTAATTTACCATCGATTACTGCTACTTGATCACGAATATTTTTTATCTTCCACTTAATTTCAGGCATAATGCACACTCCTCTCAATCTCTATCTCGCGTATAGTCAATACAGATAAGCACATACTACGAATGCTTTTTGCTGGATATACGACTTTATCGTAACATAGCACTTTCATAAAGCAAAGTATTTCATAGGGATTATTTTAGTGTATAGGAAAATATAACCTTTTCTAGATTTTAGGGAATATATGACACCATTTTATATGTTTTAGAAGGAGGTGATTGTATGCTTTCACAAAATATTTCTGAGCAAAATGCCTTTATGCGTATGACATGTGGCATTGCCCTTGCCTGTTTCGGCACAGCCCGTATCGCTCGTAATCCGAATTGCCTCATGGGGAAGATGATGATTATGGCGGGTGCGATGAAAGTCGCTGAAGGGTATTATCAGTATTGCCCGGTGGTGGCATTAGTAGCCGATAAAAATGAAGAAGAAATGTATTACTAATAGGATGCACCAAAAAGTGGGGTGTTCCGAAAGCTTTTACTTTCGGAACACCCCTTTACTTGTTGAGCAATATTTATTGATTCTTGTTATTTAAACGTACGCCAGCCGATGTCTTTACGGAAGAAGAAGTTTGTCCATTCTTTCTTCGCTAGCTCAGCGTATACTTTTTCTTGTGCTGCTTTTAAGTCGTCTGCTTTCGCGGCCACTAATAACACGCGGCCACCGTTCCCGACAAATTGACCGTCCACTTGTTTTGTGCCTGCATGATAGACAGGTAACCCGATATCTGAAAGCTCCGGTAGTGGATTGCCTTTTTCTACATCCCCTGGATAACCTTCAGCCGCTACGACAACACCTAACATTGCTTCGTTATGCCATTGTAGGTCGAAGTATTTTTCTTCCATTAATGCTGTCATAAATAAACCAAAGTCTGACGCCATACGTGGTAAAACGACCTGTGTTTCAGGATCACCGAAGCGCGCGTTAAACTCGATTACTTTAGGACCTTTTGGTGTTAAGATTAACCCTGCATACAGAATCCCTGTAAACGACACACCTTCTTCTTCCATCGCTTTGACTGTTGGTTCTACGATTTCGATGTAAGCACGTGATACCATTTCTTGTGAAATTTGTGGTACTGGTGAATAGGCACCCATCCCACCTGTGTTTGGTCCTTGGTCGCCGTCATATGCACGTTTATGATCTTGCGCAATGACCATCGGGTAAATTTGCCCTTTATGTACAAATGACATAAATGAAAATTCTTCCCCGTCAAGGAATTCTTCAATTACTACACGTGATGAAGAATCACCAAAACGTTGGTTACCAATCATATCGTTGACTGCTTCGATCGCTTCTTCTTCTGTCATCGCGACAATTACACCTTTACCAGCTGCTAATCCATCCGCTTTGACAACGATTGGTGCACCTTGCGCTTGAATGTACGCAATCGCAGGCTCCGCTTCTGTAAATGTTTCATAAGCAGCTGTTGGGATATCGTATTTTTTCATAATTTCTTTTGCATAGGATTTAGAACCTTCAATTTGAGCTGCTGCTTGTGTTGGACCGAAGATTGTTAAACCTTCCGCTTGGAAATGATCAACAATACCAGCTGCAAGTGGTTGTTCCGGTCCTACGAACGTTAAGTCGATGGCATTTTCCTTTGCAAATGTAGTAAGCGCTGCAAAGTCTAACCCGTCGATTGCAACCACTTCTGCATCATGCTTCATCCCATCGTTACCTGGTGCAACGAATACTTTTTTTACTGATGGCGCCTCACTAAATTGCTTAGCGATTGCGTGCTCACGACCACCACTACCGATTACAAGAACTTTCATGAATAAAACCCTCCTACTGTTTTTATATTAAACTTTTCGTTAAAAAAAACGCTCGCCATATCTAGAATGAGGCGAGCGTTTTGTGCATTCTACAGTAACCTTTCAATAATCGTACCCGACCAAAATAGTCATGTTGAATAAGTTATTGTGTGAATGTTGCCGTTCTGCATCCCCCGACCAAAGTGGATGCATACTAAGCGGTCTATTTTAAATTAGCGTCATGTCCGGCCAAAGCCATGCGCTTTGCTCCATGTTCTTCCGGCCAGAAAGAACAAATGAAACAATTTCAAACGCTTCTGCTATTATCCGGCCAGAATAATAGCGAAACATTATTCTATTATAACGTGACTTACTTAAGAAAACTATTGTTTTTTACTTTGGGAGCAAGTGTTACCCAAATACCGGCGAAATTTAGTGATTTACCGGCGAATTTATCGGTTTTACCCGCGATTTTTTGAGGTTTACCCGCGAATTTGGGTGATTTACCCGCGATTAGTGTTTAAAGTGGCGAACACCTGTAAATACCATCGCAATACCATATTTATTTGCCATATCAATTGAATCTTGATCTTTAATCGAGCCGCCTGGTTGGATGATGGCTTTAATACCCGCTGCTGCCGCTGCTTCTACTGTATCGCCCATTGGGAAGAATGCGTCAGATGCAAGTGCTGCACCGTTTGCTTTTTCACCCGCTTGTTCGAAAGCGATTTTTGCTGCGCCTACGCGGTTCATTTGACCAGCACCAACACCAAGTGTCATTTGTGCATCAGATACAACGATGGCATTCGATTTCACATGTTTTACGACTGCCCAGCCAAGTTTTAATGCTTCCCACTCGGCTTCTGTTGGCTCGCGGTCTGTTACGACTTTAATGTCTGCATCAGCAAAGCCAAAGCGGTCTGGCTCTTGTACAAGTAAGCCACCTTCAACTGAAACAACATTGAATTTGTCTTGTTTTGCTTGTGCAAAATCAATTGTCATCAGACGAATGTTTTTCTTAGCTGTTAAAATATCAAGCGCTTCTTGTGTAAAGCTTGGTGCGATGATGATTTCTAAGAAAATACCTGAAAGCTTTTCAGCTGTTGCTTGATCTACTTCCATATTCAGTGCAATAATCCCACCGAAAATCGATGTTGGGTCTGCTTCATATGCTTTATTGAATGCTTCTTCGATTGTCACACCTGTACCAACACCACAAGGATTCATATGCTTCACTGCTACCGCTGCTGGCATTTCGAATTCTTTTACGATTTGAAGTGCAGCGTTTGCATCTTGAATGTTGTTGTAAGAAAGCTCTTTCCCGTGTAACTGTGTTGCATATGCGATTGAGAAATCAGAACCAAGACGTTTTGCATAAAACGCTGCTTTTTGGTGAGGGTTTTCACCGTAACGTAACGATTGTTTTAACTCATACGTTACTGTTAAGTTTTCTGGGAACTCTTCACCAATCGCTTCTGTTAAGTGGTTTGAAATGTACGAATCGTATGCCGCTGTATGACGGAATACTTTTGCTGCTAAACGACGACGTGTTTCAATCGTTGTCTTACCGTCTGCTTTTAACTCTTCTAGTACGCCTGCATAGTCGTTTGCATCTACAATTACTGTTACATAATCGTGGTTTTTCGCTGCTGAACGTAGCATTGTTGGGCCACCGATATCGATGTTTTCAATAGCATCGTCCCAAGATACGTTTGGCTTTGAAATGGTTTCAACGAATGGGTATAGGTTTACACAAACGATTTCGATTGGCTCAATGCCGTGCTCTTGCATTTGTGCTACGTGGCTTGGCTCATCAAATTTCCCTAATAATCCACCGTGAATCATTGGGTTTAATGTTTTGACACGACCATCTAAAATCTCTGGGAATTTTGTTACTTCGTCAACAGCCGTTACTGGTACGTTGTTATCTTGAAGCAATTTTTTTGTGCCGCCAGTTGAAAGAACTTCGTAGCCTAATGCCACAAGCTCTTTTGCAAAATCTAAAATACCCTCTTTATTCGAAACACTGATTAGTGCACGTTTAGTCACAATAACGTCCTCCAATATGTTATAAGCCGTAAAAGCTTTTATTGTCATTTTCGCAACAGACACTGTCTGCTGCTCCATTAAAAGTTAGTATACTAATAAACTAGTACATCATTAGCTAAATAAATGTTGTAATGTTTTTGTATAAAGTGCATGTTCTACTTGATGAATTCGTTCTTCTGTCGCTTCGCGGTTTCGGTCGACAACTTCTACCGCTGCTTGTGCGATGATAGGACCTGTATCCATGCCTGCATCTACATAGTGTACTGTCACACCTGTTATTTTCACCCCATGCTCCATCGCTTGCCCGATCGCATCTTTGCCAGGGAATGAAGGTAGTAAAGATGGGTGAATGTTAATAATGCGATTCGGATATGCAGTGAGTAGCACATCACTAACGAGACGCATATAGCCTGCTAGCACAACCCACTCCACATTACGCGCACGTAATTCAGCAATAATTGCCTCTTCATATGCTGCTTTTGATTCGAATGTTTTTGGTGCAAGCTCTAGCACTGGGATATTCAAGTTATTTGCACGTGTAACGACGTATGCACCTGGCTTATCTGTCACAACAAGCTCGATGCTTGCTTGTAAGTCTCCACGTTCAATCGCTTCTTGAATGGCTTGGAAGTTTGAGCCGCTTCCTGAAGCAAATACTGCAATTTTCGCCGTCATTACACTAAGCTCCCATCATGCTCACCATTGAAGACAACGCCTTCACCTTTTACAACACGACCAATTTTATATGCTTTTTCGCCGTTTGCTTCTGCAGCAGCGATTACTTTTTCTACATCTGATTCAGGCACAGCTACCACAAAACCAACACCCATGTTGAACACATTGTATAAGTCTTTGTCTGCTAACTGTCCTTTGTCTTTTAAGAATTCAAAGATGCGTAGTACTGGCCAAGAGCCTAAGTCGATTTCTGTTGCAAGTCCTGCTGGCATCATACGTGGTAAGTTTTCATAGAAGCCACCACCTGTAACGTGTGCACAACCATGTACATCGCCTGCTTTAAGCATAGCAAGCACTGGTTTTGCGTACAGCTTTGTCGGTACAAGTAACGCTTCACCGATTGGGCCTAAGTCTTCATAGCCTTCTACTACTTGATCGACTGCAAATTCATTATCCGCGAATACGATTTTACGCACTAATGAATAGCCATTTGAATGCACACCGCTTGAAGTAAGACCGATTAGTACATCACCTTCTACAATTTTTTCACCTGTAATGATGTCTGCTTTTTCACAAGCACCTACAGCAAAACCAGCTAAATCATATTCATCTTCCTCATAAAGACCAGGCATTTCTGCTGTCTCGCCACCGATTAAGGCTGCACCAGACTGCACACAGCCATCCGCTACACCTTTGACGATTTGCTCGATTTTAGCAGGCTCTGCTTTCCCTACTGCTACATAATCAAGGAAATAAAGTGGCTCTGCACCTTGTGCGACGATATCATTGACACACATTGCGACACAGTCGATCCCGATTGTGTCGTGTTTATCTACCATAAAAGCAAGCTTTAACTTCGTACCAACACCGTCTGTACCTGAAATAAGAACAGGTTCCTTTAAGTTTAACGTAGACAGGTCAAACATCCCGCCGAAGCCACCAAATGTCCCCATCACACCTAAACGATTTGTACGTTCAACATGTGATTTCATACGCTTCACTGCTTCATAACCCGCTTCAATATTTACCCCTGCTTGTTCATATGCTTTTGACATAAGCCGTTAGCTCCTCCTTAATAAACCTTTTAACATTCTTTTTCATGTGGTAAGACTGTATCTGAGAAAATTTCTGTTGGATATTTTCCTGAGAAGCAAGCCATACATAAGCCACGGTTTTCATCTTCAAATGGACGTGCAGTTGCTTCAATCATCCCTTCTGCTGACAGGAATGTTAATGTATCTGCACCGATTGTTTCACAAATGTCTTGGACACTATGACTCGATGCGATCAACTCTTCATGTGTGGATGTATCAATGCCGTAGAAACATGGATCTGTCATTGGCGGCGATGAAATTACCACATGCACCTCTGTAGCCCCTGCATCTTTTAACATTTTAACGATACGACGAGATGTTGTGCCGCGCACGATTGAATCATCTACCATCACGACACGTTTCCCTTTCACGACTTGCAGCACAGGTGAAAGCTTCATTTTTACACCGCGCTCGCGTAGCTCTTGTGTTGGCTGAATGAATGTACGACCAACATAGCGGTTTTTAATTAAACCAAGCTCATACGGGATGCCGCTTTCTTCCGCAAAACCAATAGCTGCTGAAATACTCGAATCTGGTACACCTGTTACAACATCTGCTTCAATATGGGCACATTCTTTTGCTAGTTGTTTCCCCATACGTTTACGAGCCATGTGTACATTAATACCATCGATATCTGAGTCAGGACGTGCTAAATACACATATTCCATTGCACACATCGCACGATTATCTTGCGATGCGAAACGATCCGATTCTAAACCTTTATCGTTAATAATGATTAATTCACCTGGTTCTACTTCACGTACATACTCTGCACCGATTAAATCAAATGCACATGTTTCCGAAGCGACTACCCAGCCGTCACCTAATTTCCCTAATGACAACGGACGTAAACCATGAATGTCACGCGCAACCATCATTGTTTCTTCTGTCATAATTAAGAATGAAAATGCTCCTTTTAATAAAGACAATGCATTTTTCACTTTTGCACGGAATGGTGAATGTGTTGATTTTTTAATTAAGTGCGCTAATACTTCTGTATCGGAAGAAGAGTGGAAAATGCTTCCTCCTCGTTCTAAATACTGTTTTAAGTGATTCGCATTTACTAAGTTCCCGTTATGCGCAATCGATAAACTGCCTGTTGATGAATGGAAAAGTAAAGGCTGTACATTTTGTAGACCGCCACCGCCTTGCGTTGTATAACGAACATGCGCAATCGCTGCTTTTCCTTTCACTTTGCTTAACTTTTCTTCGTTAAACACATCATTGACAAGTCCTTCGCCTTTTACGGCGCGCAGAGTAGAGCCGTCTGTAACGACAATACCTGCGCCTTCTTGTCCGCGGTGTTGTAGTGCATGTAAACCGTAGTAACTAATTTGTGCTGGATCTGAGTGTCCCCAAATACCAAAAACCCCACATTCTTCGTTTAAGCCTCTGATTTCAGCAAGCATGGGATTGCTCCTTTCCAAGCAGAACGGAATTCCTCCACTGTACCTTCTACAAGCACACCGTTGTCACCGTTGATAGTTAATGTTGCATCTTCTGTTACGACACCGATTTTTTGTGCGTCTTTTACCATTTCTTCAAATGCTGCTGCATTTTCTTCTTTTACTGTAAGAACAAAGCGTGATTGCGATTCAGCGAATAAAGCTGTTACAGCAGAACCTGTTAATGTGACATTGACACCTAAGCCGTTTGCCGCGAATGTTTTCTCTGCAAGCGCAACAGCTACACCGCCCTCAGAAACGTCGTGTGCTGACTGTACAAGACCTGCACGAATCGCTTCTAAAATTGCTTTTTGACGAGCTGCTTCTACGTCTAAGTCGATTGATGGTGCTTTACCTGAAATATTGCCTTCAAGTAATTTTTGTAATTCCGAACCACCGAATTCTGTTGTTGTTTCACCGATTACGTAAACGATATCACCAGCCGCCTTCACTTCTTGTGTTGTCACGTGTGATAAATCTTTTACTAAACCGACCATACCGATTGTTGGTGTTGGGTAAACCGCTTCACCTGAACGCTCGTTGTACATAGATACGTTACCACCAATTACTGGTGCATCTAATGCTAAACATGCCGCTGAAATACCGTCAGCTGACTTTTGGATTTGCCAGAAAATCTCTGGTTTCTCTGGGTTACCGAAGTTTAAGCAGTCTGTAATCGCAAGTGGTTGACCACCTGAACATACGATGTTACGTGCTGCTTCAGCAACTGCGATTTTACCGCCCGTAGTTGGATCTAAGTAAATGTAGCGAGAGTTACAGTCCGTAGTCATCGCTAAGCCTTTATTTGTACCACGTACACGTAACACTGCTGCGTCAGAACCTGGCGCTACGACTGTGTTTGTACGTACTTGATAGTCATATTGGTCATAAACCCACTCTTTAGAAGCAACAGTTGGTGCTTTTAAAAGTGCTGTTAATGTTTCTTTATAGTCTGTTACAGTCGGTTCAACATTTTCCATCGCTTGGAACTCAGCAAAATAAGCTGGCTCAGCATCTGGCATATAGTAAACTGGTGCGTCTTCTGCAAGTGCGTCTGCAGATACTTCCGCTACAACCTCACCGTTGTGTAATAAACGAAGCATTTTATCGTCCGTTACACGACCTACTGCTACAGCATCTAAATCATATTTTTCAAAGATCGCTTTAATTTCTTCTTCGCGACCTGCTTTTACAACCATTAGCATACGCTCTTGAGACTCAGATAACATCATCTCGTAAGCTGTCATATTTGTTTCACGTTGAGGAACTAAGTCTAAGTTCATCTCTACACCAGTGCCAGCTTTAGAAGCCATTTCTGCTGAAGATGATGTAAGACCCGCAGCACCCATATCTTGAATCCCAACAAGTGCATCTGATTTCACTACTTCTAAACACGCTTCAAGAAGTAATTTTTCCATGAATGGGTCACCAACTTGAACAGCTGAACGCTTCTCATCTGCTTCATCTGATAACTCTTCAGAAGAGAATGTCGCACCGTGAATTCCGTCACGACCTGTTTTTGCTCCAACGTACATCACTGTGTTACCTACACCAGCAGCTATACCCTTTTGGATGTCCTTATGGTCGATTAAACCTACGCACATTGCGTTTACAAGTGGGTTCCCTTCGTAGCAAGGGTCGAACTGAATTTCGCCACCTACTGTTGGAATCCCGATACAGTTACCGTAACCAGCGATACCTGCAACTACTTCTTCAAATAAGTATTTACCACGTGCTGATTTTAACTCGCCAAAACGTAAAGAGTTTAGCATCGCAATTGGACGTGCACCCATTGAGAATACGTCACGGATAATTCCACCAACACCTGTTGCTGCACCTTGGTACGGTTCGATTGCTGATGGGTGATTGTGCGATTCCATTTTGAATACAACCGCTTGCTCGTCACCGATATCCACGATACCAGCACCTTCACCAGGACCTTGTAATACTTGAGGGCCTTTTGTTGGGAATTTGCGTAATACTGGCTTCGATTTTTTGTATGAGCAGTGTTCTGACCACATTACTGAGAATAAACCGATTTCCGTCCAATTAGGCTTGCGTCCCCCTAATTTCTCTACCGCTAAATCGTATTCTTCATCTGTCATACCCATGTCCGCATAAAGACGTTGCTCTTTAATTTGCTCCGATGATGGCTCGAATTTAGTTGTTGACATGTTGTTCCCTCCACTGCTTCACAATTGATTTAAATAATTTCAGCCCGTCTGCGCCACCAACGATTTCGTTTGCTGCACGCTCTGGGTGTGGCATCATACCAAGTACGTTACCTTGCTCGTTAATAATCCCTGCGATATCTTCTAAAGAACCATTTGGATTGTCACCTGCATATGTGAACACGATTTGGTTGTTTGCTTTTAAAGTTGCTAATGTTTCCTCATCACAGTAATAGTTCCCTTCACCGTGTGCGATTGGAATATTAATTAGTTCGCCCGCTTCGTACTGATTCGAGAATAATGTGTTATTATTTTCCACTTTCAGTTGTACTGTACGGCACATGAACTTTAAGTTTTTATTACGTAAAAGCGCCCCTGGTAGTAAGCCCGCTTCCGTTAAGATTTGGAATCCATTACATACCCCAAGCACTGGCTTGCCTTGTGCTGCAAATTCTTTTAATGCCGCCATGATGTTCGATTGGTTAGCCATCGCGCCACAGCGTAAGTAGTCACCATACGAGAAGCCACCAGGTACTAGTGCACCGTCAAAGCCTTCTAAGCTACCTTGCGTATGCCAAACGTATTCTACTTCTTCACCTAATTCGTCTTTGATCGCATGATACATGTCGATATCACAGTTAGACCCTGGGAAAACGAGTACTGCAAATTTCATAGTATTATGCCTCCTCGATTTCGTAGCGGTAGTTTTCAATGACAACGTTTGTTAGTACTTTTTCACACATTTCTTTGACGATTGTAGCGACATCGCGGTCTGTGTCAGCGATTGTTACTTCTAGGTATTTACCGATACGTACATCTGCTACTTCACCATAACCGATTTTCTCTAATGAGCCTTTTACTGCTGAACCTTGTGGATCTAAAATACTTTCTTTTAATGTTACGTAAATTTTAACTTTCTTCATTGTCTATTTTCCTCCAAGTCTAGTAAGTATGATTTCATATACTTCTGTTAAACTGCCAAGATTGCGGCGGAACACGTCTTTATCAAGCTTTTGTTTTGTTTTAGTATCCCAAAGTCGACAAGTATCTGGTGAAATTTCATCGGCAAGTAATACGTTCCCGTTCACATCGCGCCCAAATTCAAGTTTAAAGTCGATTAGCTCTACCCCTACATCAGAAAAGATAGGACGTAGCACTTCGTTGACTTGAAGACCGCCATCGTATAGTGCTTGTACCTCTTCTGGTGTCGCAATATCGAGCACATCAATATGCTCTGTTGTAATGTGCGGGTCACCTAAATCATCATTTTTGTAGTAATACTCTACAATCGGGCGCTTAAGCGGTGTACCCTCTTCTAGCCCTAACCGTTTTGCGAGTGAGCCTGCCGCAATATTGCGCACGACAAGCTCGATTGGAATGATGTCGACTTTTTTGACAAGCTGCTCATTATCAGAAATACGTTGCACGAAATGTGACGCAATTCCGGCTGCTTGTAATTTTTCGAATATAAGTGTTGTAATACGGTTATTTAACACGCCTTTACCGGCAATGTCTTCCTTCTTTTCACCATTGAATGCTGTTGCACTGTCCTTGTATTCCACAAATAGGATTTCTGGATTCTCCGTAGCATATAATCGTTTTGCTTTACCTTCGTACAAAAGTTGACCTTTATTCATGACATGTTCCCCCTAGATTAGTTTAGACCGCAACGTTCGAAGATAAGATCGACGTTTTGGATGTGATAGTTGTAATCAAAGCAATCGTCTAATTCCTCTTTTGATAGGAGCGACGTAATTTTTTCATTCGCTTCTACTAATGGTCGGAATTGTGTTTGCTCGTCCCATGCACGCGCTGTTAGTGGCTGCACAGTATCATACGCTTCTTCACGTACTAAACCTTTATCAATTAACGCAAGTAGAATTCGTTGTGAGTAGATAAGCCCAAACGTACGATCCATATTACGTTTCATATTTTCAGGGAATACAGTTAAGTTTTTCACGATGTTGCCAAATCGATTTAACATATAATTTAGCGCAATCGTTGCATCTGGAATAATGACGCGCTCTGCAGATGAATGTGAAATATCACGTTCATGCCATAGTGCTACATTTTCATATGCCGTCATCATGTAACCTCGGATTAGACGAGCCATCCCCGTCATATTTTCAGAGCCAATTGGGTTACGTTTATGTGGCATAGCAGAAGAGCCTTTTTGACCTTTACCGAACGCTTCCTCGACTTCGCGTGTCTCTGACTTTTGAAGACCGCGAATTTCTGTCGCAAACTTTTCAATCGATGTCGCGATTAATGCAAGTGTACTAAAGTACTGTGCATGACGATCACGTTGTAATGTTTGCGTTGAAATCGGTGCTGCTTGTAAGCCTAAGTGTTCACATACGTATGCCTCTACGCGAGGGTTGATGTTTGCGTATGTTCCAACGGCGCCGCTCATTTTACCTGTTTCAATCGTCTTCACTGCTGCTTCAAAGCGCTCTAAGTTACGTTGCATCTCTTGGTACCATAAGGCAAGCTTTAAGCCAAATGTTGTCGGCTCTGCGTGTACCCCATGTGTACGTCCCATCATCACTGTGTATTTGTGCTCTAAAGCTTTCTCACGAATGATGTCGATGAAGTTGTGTAAATCTTTACGAAGAATATCGTTTGCTTGTTTGATTAAGTATGACAACGCTGTGTCAACTACGTCTGTTGAAGTTAAACCGTAGTGTACCCATTTGCGCTCCTCACCAAGTGTTTCAGATACTGCGCGTGTAAACGCAACAACGTCATGGCGTGTTTCCTGCTCAATCTCGTAAATACGGTCCACATCGAATGATGCGTTTGCGCGAATTTTCGCTACGTCCTCTTTCGGAATGTCACCGATTTCCGCCCAAGCCTCACATGCTAAAATTTCGACTTCAAGCCATGCTTGGAATTTGTTTTGCTCCGTCCAAATAGCACCCATTTCAGGTCGTGTATAACGTTCGATCATATTATGTGCTCCTTCTACTCTGGCCAGATACCAGAATCCTTGATTTGTTTTAATGTTGTATTTAAATCATCCGTCATAATTGTGACGTGACCCATTTTACGGTTTACTTTTGCTTCAGCTTTTCCGTATAAATGAACAGACCAATCAGGATACTTCGAAATAGAGTTTGTCAATGGTACTACATGTTGCCCTAGTACGTTCACCATAATAGATGGTGACCATAGCTTTGGCTTACGTAGCGGCCAGCCGCACACAGCGCGAATATGCTGTGTGAATTGTGAAATGTTACAAGCCTCAATAGAATAATGACCAGAATTGTGTGGTCGTGGTGCTAATTCATTAATCACGATGCCACCATCTTCTAGTACAAACATCTCGACTGCTAATGTACCAACTAACTCTAGATGATCCGCAATTTTTGCTGCTTCTTGCTCTGCTTGAGCAGCAGTCTGCTCTGCAATACGAGCTGGTACAATCGTTTCATGTAAAATATGGTGTACGTGAATGTTTTCGCCTACCGGTAGGCAAAACGTCTCGCCATTGCCATTACGCTGTACAATCACAGAAATCTCTTTTGTAAATGGTACAAAACCTTCTGCTATACATACAGAATGTGCAAATAACGCTTCTGCTAACGGTAAATCTTCTTTTATTTTTAGTAATTGTTGTCCTTTGCCGTCATAACCACCGCGCGCCGTTTTGACAACACATGGGAAGCCGATTTCGTCAATTTTCGCCACCAGCTCCTCATACGTCTCTGCCACAACGTATGGTGCAACAGGACAGCCGGCTTCGACAATCGCTGCTTTTTCCGTTACACGATTTTGCGTAATTCGGACTAATTCAGCGCCTTGAGGCACATAAGCGATTTCTGTTAATCGCTTTAAGCCCTCATAATCGATATTTTCGAATTCATACGTAATGACATCACTTACTTCTGCAAGCTCTTCTAAAGCTGTAGCGTCGTTATATTGCGCCACAATGCGAATGTCTGCGACTTGTCCACAAGGAGAGTCCATTGACGGCTCTAACACCGCAATTTTAAACCCTGCTTCTTTTGCTGCGACTGCCATCATTCGTCCAAGCTGACCGCCACCGATAATACCGATTGTTTGACCTGGATAAATCATTTTCGTCACACTAAGTCACCTGTGCTTTCTAACACCTGTTGTTTTGTCGCTTCACGACGAGCATCAAGCTTTGTTGCTAACTCTGCATCAGTAGTCGATAAAATTTGTGCTGCAAGTAACCCTGCATTTGTTGCCCCTGCTTTACCAATCGCTACTGTTGCGACAGGTACACCACCTGGCATTTGCACAATCGAAAGTAGTGAGTCCAATCCATTTAATGCACGAGATTGAACAGGTACACCGATCACAGGTAATGTTGTTTTAGCTGCGACCATACCTGGTAAATGTGCAGCGCCTCCAGCACCAGCAATAATGACTTGAATGCCACGTCCGCGTGCATTTTCTGCATATTCAAACATTAAGTCTGGTGTGCGGTGTGCCGATACAACTTGCTTTTCATACGGTACTGCGAGTTCATCTAAAATATCACATGCATGCTTCATTGTTTCCCAGTCACTAGAACTGCCCATAATAACGCCAATTTTCGGATTCATGAATTTGCTCTCCTTTTAACAACTATTTATTGCCCCATCTGAACAATAAAAAAGTCCCCAAATAAACTACTTTCTAAGCACGAGAAAGCAATCTACTTGAGGACTAAATTTGAAAGAATATGCAGATAAAAGCATCTAAAGCCACACCCTTTTCTTCAATCGTTCCAAAAGTTGCTTTCCCTGCATAGTCCGGAATTTACGGTACCGGGTAGAAACACTGGAGCCATATTCTCCAGCATATATGTAGGGATCTAATGTTTTTCCTGTTCACATTTTAACAAGGGATGGCTATAAAATCAACGACAAAATGCGAACAATGTTTTTTAGTAAAACATTATCGTTCGGATTTTAACGTTTTTTTTATTGTTCTTCTAGTAATATTCCTTTGAATTGTATTTTTTGACGTAGGTATGTTGGTTCACCATTGACCTCTTGAAAAACGGGCTCTTCCTTACGCCCACATGGCATATAGCCGTCTTGCTTCATTCGGTCTAGACATTGCTCGATTGTTTCATTTTCTTGTACTTCATACCATACTTGCTTTTTGCCCAAAATGGTCATCCTTCCAGTTTGTAAATATTGCTCTTACTATAACATGTTCCCCCAAGACCGTTACAAATTATCGCAAGAAAATTGTGAACGATTCGTCACATTCTTACAAAGGGTGGTTTTTGTGTGTTGGGGAGTTTTTTACGCGAGTTTCTTATGGTTTTACGCGGGTTCGGGGCGGTTTTACGCGACTTTTCTGCACTTTTACGCGGGTTCGGCACTCTTTTACGCGACTTCCCTTATCTTTTAAAAAAAGCAATCCGATTATGAGTCGGATTGCCTTTAATGTTATTGCACCATTTCCATTTGCTCGATATATTCATAAATTTCTTCAAACGTTACATCTGGATTTTCTAATATAATGCCGTATTGGTGATTGTTTTCTGTCCATTGCACATAGCGGAAGGCATTCATGTCAATCTTTTCTCCTTGTTGACCACGCACTTCAATTGTCTCTCCCGTCTTTGAGCCAACTTCTGTATAACTTTCAGTTGGTACAAAAACAGAAAGGGCAAAGGCTGGTTCACCGTCTAATAAATAGTTAAGGACAAATTCAGGTCGTTCCTCTACCTTCATATCCGTCACAGATTCTAATGTAATGCCGTTTTGTTCTGTCATCACTAAAAACTCACCAAGTGCTGCCTTTGCTTCCTCGACCGTTACTTGTTCTGGAGAAATCATTTCCTCCGTTTCCACCGTTACGTCAGCCGGTAAATCGAGGGCAAACAAGCTATCCTCTATTTTTTGATCCACATCAAACATTGTATATTCAACCGTCAACACCATATCACCACTACGACTTACGGATTTTAACGTCATCCATGTTTGTTTATCAACCCATACTTCTAAATCGCCCATTAAACCATTCTCTTCCTTTGCCTTTGCAATAAGGTGGTAAGTGTCACGGCCAGCAACCTTTTCTTCCTCGCCAACCGAAATTTCATGCGTATTCTCCACCATTTTCAGTAGCATATGTGCCTGTTCCTTTGGTGATGGTTGCATGAGAGGCTCGGTACCTTCTGCTGTTAAATGATAGACAAACGCTGATTTTGATTGTTCATCATAGGAAGTAAGAGTTTTGCCGTCATTTACTGTAATGACTTTTGCACCGCTTTCATCTGAAACTTCGATACGGCGTTTCCCTTCCTTTTCCCATTGCTTGATTGTCGACAGCTGCCCATCCCCTATATCCATGACATACTCCCCGTAAAACGAAGATACTTCGGTTGTTTCCTGCATGACCTGATCAATAATTTCCTGTGGGGAATAGTTTTCTGCATCACTGCATGCTGCAAGTGATAAGGACAAAATAAGTGCTGCTGAATAAATAATCTTTTTCATTAGGATTCTCCTCCTGGTAGCCAGCAAATAATGGCTGTACTGTTTTGTTGGGACACGGCTTGAATCGTACCGTGATGTTTTTCAATGATTTGTTTTGCAATGCTTAAACCTAACCCTGCACCACGCTGTCCCATTTGACTACGTGCTTGGTCAACTTGATATAACGGATCAAACATGCGTTCACACTGCTCTACTGTTAATACGTCACCGCTATTTTGCACAATGATATAGACACCGTCTTCACAGACAAACTGTGCCTTCACATACTGCTCACACCACGACGGAATATGCGGAAGTTCAAAAGCTGCGATCCCAATAAACCCACCATCGTTTGTATATGTCCACGCATTCGATACAACATTATCGACAACACGCATTAACTGCTTTGGATGTACTTCGTATCTACTATCCACATATAAGTCTGTCCTTGCTACAAACCCTTTTTCCTGACTAATTTGCTCATAATCTGCCAGTAACATCTCAAAAAATTCAGCTCCCTCTACGGTTACAAGCTCTAACGCATAATGGGGCGATTGCAGTAACGTATACATCATCAAATCATCTAGCAGGTGCTTCATATAATCAGACTTCGATGAAATGACTGCCAAATAGTCCTGCTGTTCCTGGTCACTTAAGCTCCCCGATTGTAAGCTTTCTGTATACGCCTGAATCGATGTAAGCGGGGTTTTTAAATCATGTGAAAGGCTAGCAATCATAAATTCCTTTTGACGCTGCTGCTCATTAAGCTTTTTACGTGTCTCTTCTATTTCTTGCTGCATTGCCTGAAAGCTAGCCGTTACCTCACCCAGCTCATCCTTTTTAACAGGTAGGCACTCCGTCGGTTCTCCCTTCGCAAAAGCACTCATTTGATGCATTAATGCTTTCATTGGGCGGTTGAGACGGACGTTTAAAAAATACACAATTGCTGCGTATAACAAGGACAGTAGAACAAGTAAACCGATCCCTACTATAAGCGTTTTAGTATTGACTTGCTTCGTCCATTCCGTACGTATGGATGTCACTTCATAAATACCAACTATTTGCCCCTTCTCATACACCGGCTCCTTATACACAAAGGTTTGATAATTTTGTTGAAACTCATATAAATGTTTATACACACGTTCCCTATCCTTGAACATACTATAAGCAGTCGTTAACGGATTCGATGTTAATGCCTCAATCTCGCTAAAATCTGTATCTTTCTCATAAATCATTGGATTGGCTAATACCGGTTTTAACGAATTTATTTTATTCCAGTTATCAAAATACTCCTCCACATTTTTATCCTTGTAATAGGCATTTATAGATACATATAAACCATAAACACTGACAAGCGGCAAAATCATCACAAGTAAATACGTGAGTAACAGCCATGTTTTAATTTTCACAGCAGTTCACCTACAAAGCGGTAGCCCTTTCCCCAAACAGTTTGAATAAAATGAGGGTTTTTTACGGGATCTTGTAGCTTCTCTCGCAGTGCTTTAATATGAACGGTTACTGTATGTGTTTCCTCTAATTCAGGTTGTTGCCATACATGTGTATAGAGCGATTCTTTTGAGAAAAGCTCCAGTGGGTGTTGCGCCAATACTTTTAAGAGGGCAAATTCCTTTTGTGTTAAATTTAATTCGTTATCATATAGGAATACTTGCTCACGTTTCCAATCAATTTTTAGTCCATATGGAAATTGAGCAATTTCTTCTGCTATATGTATTTTGTTGTATCGTTGCCAACGTCTTAGCTGACAAGCAACACGTGCTTTTAATTCTTCTAGTGAAAATGGTTTAGCTAAATAATCATCTGCCCCTTGTAGCCCTTCCACTTTATCAGCTTCTTCGTTTCTCGCACTAATCATAATAATTGGTACATCACTTTGTAGGCGTATATGTTCAGTCAATTTTAACCCGTCCATTTCTGGCATCATCCAATCAACAAGTAGTAAGTCATAGTTGCCGGCTTGAAAATCTACTAATCCTTCCATACCTGTTGTGGCCCAAGTTACCCGGTAGCCTTCCTTTGTTAATGTATCTTTTATAATCCGTGCAATTTCACGATCATCTTCAACTAACAGAATACGTTGCTCCATGTTGTCGCCCCCTAGTGTTACTATATCAAGTGTTTCATCTAATCTTTTGAACTTTATAGATTCTTTATTTTTAGCATAGAGGAAAATATAGTTATCGTGAAGTTTGAAATAAAGTATCAGGTATAGAAAGGGGACTTTATGAAGGCATGGGCAAAATTGTCGTATAAATGACTATCCATTAATGCAGGGGAAACAGAAATACCTTCTAGCTTTAATGAAGGCTATCTGATTTAGATAGTCATAAATATATCCTAATTCGCTGAAATCGTTATATATGAATTAAATAATTGAAAAAAGCCAAATAAAAAAGGATTCGATTTCATCGAATCCTCGTGTGCCTAGCGATGTCCTACTCTCACAGGGGGAAGCCCCCAACTACCATCGGCGCTAAAGAGCTTAACTTCCGTGTTCGGTATGGGAACGGGTGTGACCTCTTTGCCATCATCACTAGACTATGGTCGACCTCCAATACACGGCGTATTACTGCGTCAGCTACATTCGTTCAATCAGTCACGTACATAGGTACGCTCCTTCATTCACTCATTTGCTTCCTTGTACTACTTGTGTCTTGAAGCTCTCTTTTAAGAAAGAAGTTGTTCTTTCAAAACTGGATAAACGGTGCATTGTGCAATTCACAAAATGTGGTTAAGTCCTCGACCGATTAGTATTCGTCAGCTCCATATGTCGCCACACTTCCACCTCGAACCTATCTACCTGATCGTCTTTCAGGGGTCTTACTTACTTGCGTAATGGGAAATCTCATCTTGAGGGGGGCTTCATGCTTAGATGCTTTCAGCACTTATCCCGTCCATACATAGCTACCCAGCGATGCCGTTGGCACGACAACTGGTACACCAGCGGTATGTCCATCCCGGTCCTCTCGTACTAAGGACAGCTCCTCTCAAATTTCCTACGCCCACGACGGATAGGGACCGAACTGTCTCACGACGTTCTGAACCCAGCTCGCGTACCGCTTTAATGGGCGAACAGCCCAACCCTTGGGACCGACTACAGCCCCAGGATGCGATGAGCCGACATCGAGGTGCCAAACCTCCCCGTCGATGTGGACTCTTGGGGGAGATAAGCCTGTTATCCCCGGGGTAGCTTTTATCCGTTGAGCGATGGCCCTTCCATGCGGAACCACCGGATCACTAAGCCCGTCTTTCGACCCTGCTCGACTTGTAGGTCTCGCAGTCAAGCTCCCTTGTGCCTTTACACTCTACGAATGATTTCCAACCATTCTGAGGGAACCTTTGGGCGCCTCCGTTACCTTTTAGGAGGCGACCGCCCCAGTCAAACTGTCCGCCTGACACTGTCTCCTACCCCGCTAAGGGGCATGGGTTAGAAATTCAGTACAACCAGGGTAGTATCCCACCGACGCCTCCACCGAAGCTAGCGCTCCGGTTTCTCTGGCTCCTACCTATCCTGTACAAGTTGCACCAAATTTCAATATCAAGCTACAGTAAAGCTCCACGGGGTCTTTCCGTCCTGTCGCGGGTAACCTGCATCTTCACAGGTACTATAATTTCACCGAGTCTCTCGTTGAGACAGTGCCCAGATCGTTACGCCTTTCGTGCGGGTCGGAACTTACCCGACAAGGAATTTCGCTACCTTAGGACCGTTATAGTTACGGCCGCCGTTTACTGGGGCTTCAATTCATAGCTTCGCTTGCGCTAACCACTCCTCTTAACCTTCCAGCACCGGGCAGGCGTCAGCCCCTATACGTCACCTTACGGTTTTGCAGAGACCTGTGTTTTTGCTAAACAGTCGCCTGGGCCTATTCACTGCGGCTCTCTCGGGCTTTCACCCTACCAGAGCACCCCTTCTCCCGAAGTTACGGGGTCATTTTGCCGAGTTCCTTAACGAGAGTTCTCTCGCACACCTTAGGATTCTCTCCTCGACTACCTGTGTCGGTTTGCGGTACGGGTACCTCCCACCTCGATAGAGGCTTTTCTTGGCAGCGTGAGATCAGGAACTTCGTCCATACGGACTCGTCATCACAGCTCAATGTATTAGTACGCGGATTTGCCTACGTACACACCTTACTGCTTGAACAGAGACAACCAACGCTCTGCTTACCCTACCCTTCTGCGTCCCCCCATTTCTCAAACGGTGGGGAGGTAGTACAGGAATATCAACCTGTTGTCCATCGCCTACGCCTGTCGGCCTCGGCTTAGGTCCCGACTAACCCTGAGCGGACGAGCCTTCCTCAGGAAACCTTAGTCATACGGTGGACAGGATTCTCACCTGTCTTTCGCTACTCATACCGGCATTCTCACTTCTAACCGCTCCACCAGTCCTTCCGGTCTGACTTCAGCGCAGTTAGAACGCTCTCCTACCACTCACACCAACGGTGTGAATCCACAGCTTCGGTGAATCGTTTAGCCCCGATACATTTTCGGCGCAGCGTCACTCGACCAGTGAGCTATTACGCACTCTTTAAATGATGGCTGCTTCTAAGCCAACATCCTGGTTGTCTAAGCAACGCCACATCCTTTTCCACTTAACGATTACTTTGGGACCTTAGCTGGTGGTCTGGGCTGTTTCCCTTTTGACTACGGATCTTATCACTCGCAGTCTGACTCCCGTGCATAAATATCCGGCATTCGGAGTTTGTCTGAATTCGGTAAAGCGAGATGCCCCCCTAGTCCAAACAGTGCTCTACCTCCGGTATTCTCATCACGAGGCTAGCCCTAAAGCTATTTCGGAGAGAACCAGCTATCTCCAGGTTCGATTGGAATTTCTCCGCTACCCACACCTCATCCCCGCACTTTTCAACGTGCGTGGGTTCGGGCCTCCAGTGAGTGTTACCTCACCTTCACCCTGGACATGGGTAGATCACCTGGTTTCGGGTCTACGACCACGTACTACATCGCCCTATTCAGACTCGCTTTCGCTGCGGCTCCGTCTTCACAACTTAACCTCGCACGTAATCGTAACTCGCCGGTTCATTCTACAAAAGGCACGCTATCACCCATTAACGGGCTCTAACTACTTGTAGGCACACGGTTTCAGGTTCTCTTTCACTCCCCTCCCGGGGTGCTTTTCACCTTTCCCTCACGGTACTGGTTCACTATCGGTCACTAGGTAGTATTTAGCCTTGGGAGATGGTCCTCCCGGATTCCGACGGAATTTCACGTGTTCCGCCGTACTCAGGATCCACTCTGGAGGGCATGTACTTTCGACTACAGGGCTATTACCTGCTCTGGCGGACCTTTCCAAGTCACTTCGCCTAATACATGCCTTTGTAACTCCGTATAGAGTGTCCTACAACCCCAAGAGGCAAGCCTCTTGGTTTGGGCTCTTCCCGTTTCGCTCGCCGCTACTCAGGGAATCGAATTTTCTTTCTCTTCCTCCAGGTACTTAGATGTTTCAGTTCCCTGGGTCTGTCTCCAGTACGCTATGAATTCACGTAAAGGTACTACGCGATTAAACGTAGTGGGTTCCCCCATTCGGAAATCCCCGGATCAAAGCTTACTTACAGCTCCCCGAGGCATATCGGTGTTAGTGCCGTCCTTCATCGACTCCTAGTGCCAAGGCATCCACCGTGCGCCCTTAATAACTTAACCAAGTTATACTTGAACAACGTTCAAGATTTTAAGTTGACACGTCAATTGCTTGACTTGTTTTGACTCTTATCTATTTAAAATAGAAATTTGTGTTTGCTTTCAATGTCGTTTTATCCAGTTTTCAAAGAACAAAGCTACTGACTTCCATCACATCGTGACAGACATCAGTGGATTTGCTACATGCAGCTTTGCGACGATAGCGCAAGCGTCAGGAGCAAGGTATTTAGAAAGTCATAAACTTTCAAAACTGAACGCAAAACGTTAACTACTGACCATGTCAGTATTCCGAAAATATCCTTAGAAAGGAGGTGATCCAGCCGCACCTTCCGATACGGCTACCTTGTTACGACTTCACCCCAATCATCTATCCCACCTTCGGCGGCTGGCTCCAAAAGGTTACCTCACCGACTTCGGGTGTTACAAACTCTCGTGGTGTGACGGGCGGTGTGTACAAGGCCCGGGAACGTATTCACCGCGGCATGCTGATCCGCGATTACTAGCGATTCCGGCTTCATGTAGGCGAGTTGCAGCCTACAATCCGAACTGAGAACGGTTTTATCGGATTAGCTCCCCCTCGCGGGTTGGCAACCGTTTGTACCGTCCATTGTAGCACGTGTGTAGCCCAGGTCATAAGGGGCATGATGATTTGACGTCATCCCCACCTTCCTCCGGTTTGTCACCGGCAGTCACCTTAGAGTGCCCAACTGAATGATGGCAACTAAGATCAAGGGTTGCGCTCGTTGCGGGACTTAACCCAACATCTCACGACACGAGCTGACGACAACCATGCACCACCTGTCACCGTTGTCCCCGAAGGGAAAACTATGTCTCCATAGTGGTCAATGGGATGTCAAGACCTGGTAAGGTTCTTCGCGTTGCTTCGAATTAAACCACATGCTCCACCGCTTGTGCGGGCCCCCGTCAATTCCTTTGAGTTTCAGTCTTGCGACCGTACTCCCCAGGCGGAGTGCTTAATGCGTTAGCTGCAGCACTAAGGGGCGGAAACCCCCTAACACTTAGCACTCATCGTTTACGGCGTGGACTACCAGGGTATCTAATCCTGTTTGCTCCCCACGCTTTCGCGCCTCAGCGTCAGTTACAGACCAGAAAGTCGCCTTCGCCACTGGTGTTCCTCCAAATCTCTACGCATTTCACCGCTACACTTGGAATTCCACTTTCCTCTTCTGCACTCAAGTCCCCCAGTTTCCAATGACCCTCCACGGTTGAGCCGTGGGCTTTCACATCAGACTTAAAGGACCGCCTGCGCGCGCTTTACGCCCAATAATTCCGGACAACGCTTGCCACCTACGTATTACCGCGGCTGCTGGCACGTAGTTAGCCGTGGCTTTCTAATAAGGTACCGTCAAGGTACAGCCAGTTACTACTGTACTTGTTCTTCCCTTACAACAGAGTTTTACGAACCGAAATCCTTCTTCACTCACGCGGCGTTGCTCCATCAGGCTTTCGCCCATTGTGGAAGATTCCCTACTGCTGCCTCCCGTAGGAGTCTGGGCCGTGTCTCAGTCCCAGTGTGGCCGATCACCCTCTCAGGTCGGCTACGCATCGTCGCCTTGGTGAGCCGTTACCTCACCAACTAGCTAATGCGCCGCGGGCCCATCCTGTAGCGATAGCAGAACCATCTTTCAACTTTCTAACATGTATTAGAAAGTATTATTCGGTATTAGCCCCGGTTTCCCGGAGTTATCCCAAACTACAGGGCAGGTTGCCCACGTGTTACTCACCCGTCCGCCGCTAACTTTCAGCTGATGCAAGCATCAAATGAAAGTCCGCTCGACTTGCATGTATTAGGCACGCCGCCAGCGTTCGTCCTGAGCCAGGATCAAACTCTCCATAAAAGAATTTGAGTAAGCTCAAATTTGCTGGCATCATGTTTGATGTCCAAAATTTTGTTTCTTATTCAGAAACATTTATTGTTAACGTTTTGCTTGTTCAGTTTTCAAAGTTCATGTTCGCCTCGTTTTTATCGGCGACTGTTTTATACTTTAACATTGTTGTTTTCGTTTGTCAACAACTTTGTTGAAGTTTTTTGTTTTGTTGTTTTGTTGTTTTCGTTTGTTTCGTAACAACGTTTTTAACTATACACCCCTTCTCCCTATTTTGGCAACCCTTTATTTAAATTAAAATTATTCTGACTTCTTACGCAAAAGCACTCACTCATTTTACTCAGAGTTTCTTCCTATTAATATATCACTATAAAAAACCGTAAAGCTTTTTTACTTGTCACAACTGATAATCAAGGCTATATTAACTAGATTATTAATTTAATAACGTTTCATTCAACCATAGCGATTCCCTTGAGGTATTAAATTTCCCCGAACAAATTCGCCAAAAAACAACCTCGTCGAATGATAGACGAGGTTGCTTATTGTTTTTATAAGAAGATAAAGTAACAAAGGAAGATCACGAACAGACCATACATAATTGGATGAATTTCTTTTCCGCGACCTGCTACAAGCATCGTGATTGGGTAAAATAAGAAACCAATCGCAATACCTGTTGCAATCGAGTAGCCAAGTGGCATACAAAGGACAACAAGGAATGCCGGGATGGCAATTTCGATTTTATCCCACTCAATCAGTTTAAGCGAAGAGACCATTAACGCACCTACAATGATTAAGACTGGCGCTGTCACTGCTGGGGTAATGACTGCAAGTACCGGCGAGAAGAATAACGCTAGTAAGAATAATACACCTGTTACAACGGAAGCAAAACCAGTACGAGCACCGGCTGCCACACCTGCTGTCGACTCAATGTAAGAAGTCGTTGTTGATGTACCGAAGATAGCACCTGTTACTGTTGCTAATGCATCTGCAAGTAACGCCTTCCCTGCACGAGGTAATTTATTGTCTTTCACTAAACCGGCTTGTCCCGCCACAGCCATTAATGTACCTGCTGTATCAAAGAAGTCAACGAATAAGAATGTTAATACGACGATTAAGAAATCTGTGTTTAAAATTAACTCCCAATTTCCAAACGCTTCGAATGCTTTGCCAAATGTCGGTGATACGTCTGGAATTGATGAAACGATTTTTTCTGGTAAATTGACTAAACCAAAAATCATACCCGTTACAGCTGTGATGATCATACCGTAGAAAATGCCACCGTTAATTTTCTTTGCCATAAAGATTGCTGTGACAAACACACCAAACACTGCAAGTAATGCATTACCAGATGTTACATCACCAAGCTTTACTAACGTTGCATCATCACTGACGATAATGCCTGAACCTTGGAAGCCTACAAATGTAATAAATAAACCAATCCCTGCACCTACTGCATATTTCAATTGTGCTGGAATCGCATTAATCACCGTTTCACGGAAACCCGTTACAGAAAGGATAATGAAAATAAACCCTGAGAATAATACACCTGTTAACGCTGTTTCCCAAGCCATCCCCATGCCAATGACTACCGAGAAGGCAAAGAATGCATTAAGACCCATACCAGGCGCTAAGGCGATTGGGTATTTTGCAATTAACCCCATAAATAAACTACCGACAGCCGCTGCTAAAGCTGTTGCTACGAATACAGCATTCGCATCCATACCTGCTGCTGCAAGCATCCCTGGATTAACTGCTAAAATATAAGCCATTGACAAGAACGTCGTTAATCCACCGAGAATCTCGCGCTTATAATTTGTGCCGAGTTCATCAAACTGGAAATATTTTTTCATGTTGAAATGTTCCTCCGTTTATCGTCTGTACTGATGTCTATTGGACATTTGTTTCAAATAAAAAAGCACGCGATTAGTATTGGTCGCATGCTTCGTTTCATTCGTTAACAGAAAACACGATATTACTAGACTCATAGCAATAACGATTTTCCATCTCGTAGTCAAATCATTTACGGTGATTTGGTAGAAACTTACGGGCCCTATTCCCGACATTATACGACGACATATTTAATTATTTTACGTTTTGTACTATATCACTTCATTTTTCACATTTCAAGCTATTTCCGAACATTAACGTAAAAAAAACAAAAAAAGTTCGTAAAATTTCCAACGAATTATATTAATGTAACGTTTTTAATACAAAATGAATCTGTTGTTCTTCACACCAGTACTGCACTACTTCTGCAAATAACAGAGGGGTTTCATAGCTCCATGCATGTCCTACACTCGGTACAATAGCCGCTTTACTGCGCTCTACGTAGGAGAGAATATTATATTGGGAGTTTTTCACTAACTCATTTTCTTTTTCTCCTGCTATGACTAAAAGCGGCACTTGATTCAACATCGGCAGTTGCACTTTAGCAAGCAACGTATACATGGCGCGCACTTGTTCGACACTAGCAGATTTTGTAGCCTGCTGAATATCCGTCTGAAATCGCGGTGGTATGTTAAAACCTTTCATCGTTAAGGTTGTCACCCATTCAGGCCTCAACAAACGATACATAGGAGCCATATATTTATTGAGGCGCGTCGCATTTTTCTCACTTAATAGCGTCGTCGTACCACTAATAACCGCGCTCTTTATGAATTGCGGGAAGCGGGATAAGGCGGTTAATACAATCGCTCCACCTAGTGATAGTCCGACAAGATGGACTTGCCCGTATTGCCGACATACACCTTCTAATCTATGTAATACCCCGTCCATCGTTAATGGGATATGCGTACTTTGTCCATGCATCGGTAAATCCACTGCAACACAATGAAATTCGGGCGATAAATGATGCATTACTTCTTTCCATTGCGTATGATCGAGTCCACCTCCATGTAAAAAAATGATTGTCTCATTTACTGGATTGCCCACTTCTACTTTGAACATTTCCATCACTCCTTTTCCTTATTGTAATGGATTAAGTTTAAAAACAGATAAAAATACGCAAACCTATGATTTGCGTATTTCTTAGCAATTATTTATAAAAAATGGCTGTACCATCTGCGAATAGATCATATTTATTCCCTTGCTTTTGTACTTGTTGTAATGGCGGTAGCATTAGCTGCGCATCTTCCTGACCATTTAAAAACGCAAATACCTCTTCTGCAATCCCAAATTGTGCACGCTTAAATTGTTTATCCCACCCCTGTATCGTCTTGAAGAACAGGGAATCCTTTGTATCCAATACATAATACGTTTGTTTTTTTATAGTGGTCTTTTTTTTCGGTTTTTTCATCATCATCGGTTCTCCATTTGCTAAGTGCTCCGCTACCTCTTGGAAGCCAAGTAGCATAAACCAGCTCGCATAGTGCTTATAAATAAGCGGGCGACTATCATTTACACTCCGTTCCCCCTCGTGTAACGTGCACGTATAATGGATGGCCGCTGGGTAATCTGCATCTGCTTTTGGAATCGAAACAAATACCCCATAAAAATCTTCCGCCGTATAATCCATCAGTGTTGCGGCATTTTCACTTTGACATAAGGCATCCCGTAACTTCCCCTTATTGCGCATATCTTTTGACCCCTTCGATTCGATAAAGGACCATTCTCCTGTCGGTGAAGAGACAATTAAATCAGGGGCTGCTCCTTTCGCTGACTCATCGGTTAATAAACTAGCAAAATCGACAACGAACGGTTTGTTTAACTGTTCCTGCGCAAACAAATACCCTATCGCTGGCGCAAGCTCACCTGTGCGAGTAGATAAAATATAATCACGAATTTTAAAGTCGACATCTGCTTTGAAGCGGAACTCTTGATCGTCACTTATCAGCGGATAGAGCGCACTGTAAGAGCTAATCGCTTGGTACACTAACTCTCCATCTTTCGGGTTCATAGATATAATCGTTCTTGCAAGTGCTACAATGAGTTTTTGTGCTGAAAATAAAACACTTTGTACATCCCCTGCTTCTGTAAGTCGCACCCCTGCTTTTTTCACCGAATCTGGTACATACTCGATAATTTGAATTTCCTTTTTCCCTTTCAACATAGCCTCTCCCCCTTCATTTTATGTATGATACATAGTAGCAGCGATATACCTTTTTCCGTAAAACAAAATAGCGTAAAACTTCATTTCTTCTTTTCGCCTCACGTTTTGCGTTGATAAAGAATCTATTATGCCCCCTTCTAACACCCCTATTTATAGAAGTTCATTGGAGGGTTTTGCTCGTACCTGGGGGTTTTACTGTCCCTTTAGATTAAGCAATTAAGATATGAACGCTACAAATGCCGACAGTTTTAAGATGATTCATATAAAAGCAAAATAGTAGACAAATCAAAATTACCTTTATACACTTAGTTACATATTGTAAGTTTAAATTTTAAAAAGAATGACGATGAAAAACATGCACCAGCACGTTACACAAACAAATTCGAAGTGGAAATCTTAGATTCCCCCTTCCGATGTACAATCAAAATAGCGTGCTAACGGCATTATCCGTAACACAACAGGGGTCATTCTGGTGTAGAAAGCAACACCATCAAGTGGCTAAACGATTCAATAAAATAAAGGATTAAATGGTGATGAAAAATGCAAAAGAAAATAGATATTTTACTTAATAAAATACAACTTATCCCGCGAAATGAAGCAGAAAATTTAAGTATGGTCGGCCCTGTTTGCCTACCTGTGAAACAAGGTGATTTTGAAGCGGTATTTCAGTGGTATTCATGGTTACCTGTCGACAATACGCTATCAAAAGAGGAAGTCATTGATCGCATTCCTTCTATGAACTTAGCATTTGGTCAGCAGTCTTCTGTTTTAGTGTACGGAGATTTTGCTCACGCAGATGACGCACTCATTCGTATGCATAGCATTTGTCATACAGGAGATATTTTTGGTAGCCAGCGCTGTGATTGTGGCTATCAATTGCATGAATCGATGAAAATGATTGTGGAGCATGGCTGTGGCGCTATCTTTTATTTAGCGGATCATGAAGGGCGCGGGATTGGATTATTCTCAAAATCGCTTGCTTATTTATTACAAGAAGAAGGCTTAGATACGGTCGAGGCCAATCATGCACTAGGCTTTGAGGATGATACACGTTCCTATGAGGATGCGATTAAAGTGTTAGCAGCACTACGCGATAAGCCCGTGACACTCATTACGAATAACCCAAATAAACTGGCGGCACTAGAAGCACACGGTTTACTAGCGGATGGACATATCCCACTATGGGGTGGTGTAACGGAAACGAACCACTTCTACCTACAAACGAAGATCGAAAAAGCGGGACATATTGTAAATGGAGGAACAGATAATGAAGAACGATCAGTACTATATGCAACTCGCGCTTGATTTAGCGGCAAGTGCAACAGGCAAAACAAACCCGAACCCGCTTGTAGGCTCCGTGATCGTGAAGGACGGTGCCATCGTTGGTACCGGGCTTCACCGAAAAGCCGGGGAGCCCCATGCAGAAGTACATGCTGTACGTATGGCTGGTGAACATGCAAAAGACGCAACGATTTATGTCACACTTGAACCTTGCTCACATTTCGGGAAAACACCCCCTTGCGCCAATTTAGTAAAGGAAGCTGGGGTAAAACGGGTGGTCATCGCGATGGAAGACCCGAACCCAGCTGTTGCAGGGCGCGGGATTCAGCTGCTACGTGACGCAGGCATTGAAGTAGAAGTGGGGGTATTAGAAGCAGAGGCGCGTCGTTTAAATGAGCGCTTTATTCACAACATGCTTACTGCTCGCCCATTTGTCATCTCAAAGTTCGCGATGACACTAGACGGAAAAATCGCAGCGCATACTGGCCATTCACAGTGGATTACAGGGGAAGAAGCCCGCGCAGATGTGCACGAACTACGCGATCAAGTAGACGCTATTTTAGTTGGGGTTGGTACGGTGTTAAAAGACAATCCGTCTCTCACAACGCGTCTCCCTGACCGTATCGGCAAAAACCCGATCCGTATCGTATTAGATCGTCAATTACGTACGCCACTGGATGCGACGATTTGCCAAACAGCTACAGCTAGAACAATCATTGTCACAACAGAAGAACAACAACAGAAAGCCCCTGCATTTGAAAAGCTAGGGGTAGAACTGCTGTATGTCCCTGTCGTAAATGAAAAACTCGATTTAAACATGATGCTAGATGAACTGTATAAACGCGGGATTACCGATATTTTAGTAGAAGGTGGCGGCGAGGTGAACGCTTCCTTCCTACGTGCTGGACTGATTCAAAAATTCCTTGTATATGTCGCACCAAAAGTACTTGGTGGACGCAACTCCATTACACCGTTTACAGGCACAGATGTTGAAACAGTTGATGCAGCGATGCTTCTTGATTTTGCAGAAGTTGAAAAAATCGGGGCAGATTTACGCATTACAGCCTACCCGAAAGAAGGATAATGTACATGCACCAAAAAGTAGATGTTTGTATTGTTGGCGCGGGTCCAGGCGGTGCATTACTCGCTTATTTATTAGCAAAGAAAAACATTTCGGTACTGCTACTCGAGCGAACAAATGAAATAGCCAAAACATTTCGCGGCGAGCATATTAACGAAGAAGGCGAAGCCATTTTAAAAAAGTACGGCTTATTTAACGAAGTCGAGGCACTGGGCATGTTAAAAATGGAATGTCTCGAATACTGGTTGAACGGTCAACAAACAAAAACTATCACGCCAGACCCGGCTGTTGGTCATTTAGGTATTCACGTTCCACAAGCTCATTTACTGCAAGCCATTTTAGATGCAGCCGCGCCTTATGACACATTTCAATACTGCTTAAATTCAAGGGTGACAGAGCTTTTACAAGATGAAGCCGGTCGTTATGGTGGTGTTCGGGTAATGCGTGACGGAGAAGAATTCGTCATTGACTGTAGGCTAATCGTTGGGGCGGATGGTCGCTATTCAACCGTGCGTAAAAATGCGCAGATTGAGACGTCTATTCGTAAACACGGTTACGACCTACTGTGGGCGCGTATTCCTACCCCAGACAATTGGTCTCCTGTCATTAAAATGGCTCTTGTTGATGGCATGCAAATTTCCCTATTTACACAAGTAAAAGGCTTTGTGCAAATTGGTTGGAATATTAAGCAAAGCAGCTACCCTTCTTTACGTAAGCAGCCTTTTGAGCCGTTTATCGAGAAACTCATCACGGCATTCCCTGAGTTAACAAAGACCGTGCAACAAAACATTACCTCTTGGCAAGATTTTGTGTTACTCGATGTATTTAGTAGCCAAACAGAAGATTGGGGACGTAATGGACTAGCACTGATTGGCGATGCCGTACACACGATGACGCCTACAGGAGCATTCGGCTTAAACAGCGCCATGAAAGATGCAGATGTACTAGCCTCATTGATTGAGCAACAAACGATTGAAAAACTAGACTATTTAACATGTGCGACAAAGCGTAAACACGAGATTGAAAAAATTCAAGCGCTGCAAATTGAAAAAGAACAAGGCTTTGCTTCACAATTTACTTTAATCGCCTAATGGAGGACTTTATGAAATTTGGCTTTGATATTGACGACACGCTCATTAGCTTACGTGAGCATGCGTTCCATTTATATAATAAAAAGTTAAACAAAGATTTAGGCATCGATGTATTGCAAACTATTCCGACTTTAGAGATTCATGCCCCGTTCGGCTTAACGAAAGAACAAGGGGGACAAATGTGGCAAGAGTCGATGGAGGACATTTATTTTACGGATTGCCCTGCCTACGCAGATGCTATTGAAACATTACAGGCGCTCATTGCAGAAGGACACGATGTTTTTTATATTACCTCTCGTCCGAAGCACTACTGCCAGCAAACACGCGACTGGGTAAAAGCACAAGGCTTCCCCGTCAAAGACGAACACTTCTTTTGCGGCATGGCCGATCACGAAAAAATCGACATTATCCAATCGCTTCATCTCGATTACTATGTCGATGACAAACCTGCCGTATTACAAACATTAGCTGGCATCGGCACAAAAGTGATTGTAAAGGATCAATCTTACAACCAAGATGTCAATTTCCCTCGCTTAGTGAAATGGGCGGAGTTTAGAAGTTTGTTGTAGTATTCGAAACGACAAGACATAAAAACGCAACTCCTTCTTTCCAAGAGTTGCGTTTTATTATTCAAACTTTACCGGCAATACATAGGATACGTGACCTTGCGGGTAATAAGCAACGATCTCAATCGCCACAGGCTGTTCCCCTACGATATACTGTAAATGACTAAATAACTTGGATGGACCTTCCTCGTACCAGCCAAAAACGCGGTAACGATCTGGCTGCACCTCAAACTGTAGCTCCATTTGTGCATCTTTCGCCAACGTGATGAGTGCACCTTTTAGCAATTCATTGGGCGCCATGGCATCAGCTATTGCTGTTTCCTGGCGTCCAAAAGTACGCTTAATCGTCCACTCATACCCGCCTTGCTGCATCTTATATGTCGTTTCACCTACCAACAAATGCATATTGGGCGGTTCTTTTAGTTGTCCAGAGGGCTCTTTGGCCACTTCACCTGCTACTAAATCCACATTAGGCAGTTGTTCAGCTGGCTCTCTCTCCGCACAAGCCGTCAATAATACTATGATCATCGCCAATAAAAACAAACGAACACCCTTCACCCAGTATCACCCCTTTTACTATTAGACGGATACATATGGAAATTGTTTCAATATTTTCGTAGCTAATATGTCCCTTTTTTGAACTTCCATTTCGATAGTATTAGTAAAAGGAGGATGACAAAATGACATTACTTGTACAAGGTAAGCCTTTAATTTTAATTCCGCAATTAGCATCGAAAATTGGTGTGTACGAAGCGCTTTTCTTACAGCAGCTACACTACCTTCTGACGCAACGAGGGACAAGCGTAGACGGGGGAACATGGTATTACCACAGTAGTGACCAGTGGCTACAACACTTCCCATTCCTATCTAAACGCACCCTTTCTCGCATCACGAGTTCCCTCGAAAAGCAGGGGCTTATTCGAAAACGGCAAGATTTAAATGCCTACAGAACCGACCGGACGCTTTGGTATACCATTGTCTACCCAAATGTTGAAAAGCTATTCCAGTAAAATACTTGGCAACCCTAGCTCTCCGCTCCCAATGAGACAGTTTGGCATGTTCGAAGTAGCAAACCGAGTACATCGGTGTGTCCATTTTGAACAGGGTATGTGTTCACTTTGAGCACATCCTTCTGTTCATTCTGAGCACACGGATAAAGTCAAATTGACACGCTCATATAAAAAGAAAGAATAAATAAAAGAAAGAATAAAAGAAAAAACAAGTATAATGTGCGGCTAAGTATAGAGAGAGTAAAGTTGGCATGATGAACAACATATTTCATGAACAGATAGATGAATATGTTACAATCGGGGCACTACTAATGAAAAAAGATAGGAGGGGAACTATGCGTTCATTGTTTTATATAAGTGTCATAATAGCTGGACTGATCACCGCTTTCGCATTTTTCTTTACAAACTTACTTACCGTATCATTTGATCCTGCTAATGATATGCTCGGTGGTGGTAACGGTAACCCTGGTCTCTTTTTCGTTGTTGCTCCTTTTTTGATTATTTTATATTTCTATTTTTCTATGCTCTTTGTGTTTGAACAATTTCATCAAAGATTCACCTTCAAGCAACAGAAGTGGTTAAAATATAGCTATTTATTTGTTTTTCTTATCTTGACCCTTTACACGTTTTATCGAGCAACAATGCACCGAAATTACATCAATGCCAACCATCCGTATATGGAGGTCGGCTTGTTAAGTCAGTTTTCAAATCATCTATTTTTTAATGTGTGGACGTTTATCGCTCTACTATGCCTTATCGCGTTTTTATCGTTTTTTGTGCAAAAGAAGGCTACGTAATTTATGGGGATAGATTTATTTACGTTTGCTATATGGTCGTCCACCTATTTCAACCCTGTAGTTTTAACGATATAAAAACACCCTTCTTATGTAATAGAAAGGCTTTTAAATTTTACTATTCAATTTAGCAAATGTGATTGTATCAAAAAAACACACAAACCTTTTCAGATTCATGTGTTTACTATACTTAATTCATTTGAATAATTTCGTCAACCTTATCGGATATATCACTAGCTGTTGTTTGCAATGTTGTTGCCAGTTCTTCATATAAAATGGCGGTAACACTTTGTAAAATTTGCGTATCTTGAGCAGGCAATTTTTTATCGATTGCCTCTAATTCCAGCTTCTTTCGCAGTAATGTATTCGTCATTTGAGCAATCTCTAAATGACCTGCTGATTTGATGATGGATTGATACGACTGATGACGTGTCGTCGTGCGATCGTTCCACGAATCAGCTGCATTTTCAAAGCACTGTAAAACTGCCTCTGCTTTTTCTTTTGTCATTAGTTTTTTGAGCTTAGAATTCACGGCATTTACAGGATGGTATAAAGTAAGACTCGTGCTATGATGCGAACGCAATATATAATAAGACTGCGCTTCACCACCAAATTTTTGCTCTTGAATATCCTCAATGGAACAAATTCCATGCGCACCGTAGAAAACTGTATCCCCTATTGAAAACACTATTTCACCCCCTAAGGTCAACATGGTTTACCATAATCTATTGTAACCTATAAAAATTTCCTGGTCAACCCAATTGACCTTGAGGACCAAATTGTATATAGTGGATGGCAAAGGAGGCTTTATGAGCGAGACGATTGAATTATTACACAAACATTACAAGCAATTGCGTGATGCAGTCGCTTCTACTTGGAATCGCCAAAACACTATCCAAATTACGACTTCCGAATGGTATATTCTAAATTGTATATTCGAAGGCGCATCAACGATTCCAGATATATTAAAGAAAGTAGAGATTTCAAAACAAGCCGTACATAAATTTGTGACAGCATTGGAAGAAAAACAATTAGTACAAACAGAGCTAGTGAAAGCACCCAAAACCCAAAAACGAGTAGAGCTGACACCTTTAGGCGAAGAAATATATTACAACAGCTTAGAAATCAAAAAAGAAATCGACAAAACCATCGAACAAAATATAGGGTCCGAAAATTTCAAGCAGCTACAAGCAATCTTGCAAATGAAATGGATGTAATATATGTAAAGACATCCACTGGCGTCACAAACGCGGGTGGATGTCTTTTGTTATTAGTGTCACTTACAACGTATATACCGCGGATGGAAAGCCCCCTAGCAAATCACCTATTAAAGTAAAGCAAAAAATATCCCCTCTTGCTGTCTATTAAAAGCTAATAGTAGCAGATGAAAAAATGGCCAGGCGTAAATTCTTGTATACCCCTCCCTTCGAAACGTACGTGTTCGCTTTTTAGACATACGGCAAAATCTTTTTACCGATGCATTAATTTTGGGAGGAGCATAAGAAAAGCACCCCCTTCTTACTAGGAGATGCTGATCGCGAATATACATTATTTGATTATAGGGGTATGATATTCCCGCTGATCTAGCCTACTTAGCGGATCGTGAAATTCATTTTAACGGATTTCTTTAATCCCTCACCGTTTGCGCTTGTAATTTCTTTGCCAATATATAATGTGTATTGTGCACCAGCTTTGTAAGCTTGTGTCGGCGTAATGATGATTGATTTCTTCTGTGCATTATAAGTCATCGTTGTTTCGACTAGGTTCTGTTGTTCATCATACACAACGACTGCTAGCTCAGATAACGCTTTTTCATCCAGGTGTTTGTTGAACTGGACTGTCCATTCTTTTTTAGGGTCTTTTTCTTCTTTTGCTGGTTTTACTTCAATAGCAGGATCGTTTTTAATTTTTTCAATCACTTGATCTTGCACTTGCGTAATTTTAGCAACCGCTGCATCCAACTTTTCTTGAAGAGCAGCTACTCGGTCATAACGTTCAGTTAGCAGCGCAGAGTCTACCCCTTTTTTATTCAACGCGTCCAATTGATGAACGACAGCATTCAATCTGTTACGTAAAGCTGTAAACTTTCCAAGGTAATCATTATATTCTTCTACAGCCTCTTCAATTTCTTCTTCGAGGTCCTCTGTTTCATCTTCCGTAACATCATCTTCTGTTACTTCTGTTTCCTCTTCAGCAGCGTCTTCTTCTGTTGCTTCTGTTTCTTCTTCAGTACCTTCTTCCGTTACTTCTGTTTCCTCTTCAGTACCGTCTTCTTCTGTTACTTCTGTTTCTTCTTCAGCATCGTCTTCTTCCGTTGCTTCTGTTTCCTCTTCAGCAGCGTCTTCTTCCGTTGCTTCTGTTTCCTCTTCAGCATTTTCTTCATTCACTTCTTCGGAATCTGCTTCCCCTGCATTTTCATCCGGATTTGTAGTAGGCTCCTGATCGTCTTCCTTTATTTCATCCTCATCATTGTCATCCAGGTCAGCAAACTTCACTTCATACTTCGTGATTTTTTCTTCTATCTTGTTTAGCTGCTTATCAATGGATTCAAGCTTCTTCTCTTGGCCTTTTAGGTTCTTTTCATGCTCTTTTTGTTTCTTTTCCTCTAACTTTTTATCGTGCTCGATTTTCTTTTCAAGTTCTTGTTGTTTTTTCGAACTGTTGTGCTGCTCTGCATTATGAGCAACCTGCACTTCCTTATGTACATTATCATTTGGTGCAGCAAAAGATGTATTGACTAAAATGGTGCTAGATGCAAAAAGTGCTGCGATTGTGGCTGTGCTTTTCTTTAACATATTCTCTCCTCCTTAAATATACAAAATAAATACTAAAAACCTATGTACTTACAATGAAATTTTATAGCTAATAGTCCTATGCAACAATAGGGAGGATGAACGATTTACTAATAGTGACAATAATCATACTAATTATTCAGGAGTATTTTCACCTGTCCATCCGGTCATTTACTAATGTACAGGATGGTGTTCCTCAACAACTCATTGATAAGGACACCCCTGACGAATAGAACTACAATTCGCCCAAAAACAGAGGGTATTTCCATTTCTGAAAGTACCCTCAGCTATGAAGAGAACATTTTTCTGAAGTTTTAATCCAATGTTAAAATTTCATCTAAAAATTCGTCATGGAGTCCTCCTCTTTTTAATCAAGAACACATTAGGGTATTAAACAAAAAAATGAATTAATTCACTAAATAATCAACCCAATATTTTGGATATTCACAAAAAAGGAATATGTATCAAATTCGATAATATCAATAAAGTAATCCACACTGACCTTATTACTTTTGGAAAAACTGATTCTTTTTTGAATACTAGTCATTTGCTATCGTTATGCTATATGTAAATTGATTTGAAAAAGGACGATGAACATGAAATTTCAACCAAACTATGCACCCGGACCAACAGACGTACGTGAAAATGTGCGACTGACATTGGCGAAAAAAACGAGTAACCCTGATTTTGATAAAGAATTCATACACTATTATCACGAAGTAAGCCAAAAAATGGGTAAAGTTATGGGCACTACAAATGACGTACTCCTGCTTGCCGGTGAAGGGATTTTAGGCTTGGAAGCAGCTTGCGCTAGCTTAACGGAGCCTGGTGACCGTGTTCTTGTACTCGATAATGGTATTTATGGTGAAGGCTTTAAATATTTTGTCGAAATGTATGGTGGAGAGCCTGTCGTGCTGAGCTTTGATGATCGTCAAGGTATCCCTGTCGAAGAAGTACGTAACTATTTAGAGAAAGATCACCATTTCAAATATGCTACACTCGTTCATTGTGATACACCAACATCTGTCTTAAATGATGTGAGCAAGCTGTGTCCGTTATTAAAGGAATTTGGTATTTTAACAGTGGTGGATTCAGTCGCTGGCATGGTGGGTGAGCCCATTGACGTCGATCAAAATCAAATTGATATTTGCTGTGGCGGTACGCAAAAAGCCATCTCTGCTCCAGTTGGTTTAGCCATTGTATCCATAAGTGAACATGCAAAAAAAGCGATGGCTACTAGACAAACACCTATCGCTTCGTTCTATGCAAACCTCCGAATTTTCGAGGACTATGTTGAAAAGCAAAGCTTGCCTTATACGATGCCTGCTGATCAAATTGCAGCTTTAGATGTCGCTTTAGATAACATTTTACAAGAAGGACTAGAGACCGTTTACGAACGTCATGCCAAAATCGCAAATGCCGTACGAAAAGCTGTCGAAGCATATGGATTATCGTTATTTTTAACATCTGATGCGTCTAATACGGTAACTGCTGTTAGTATTCCAGCAGAAATCGGGGCACTGCAATTACAGGAGCATATTAAAGAAGCCTATAACTTATATATCGCTACTTCCCTAGCACAGTATGCAGATGTCATCCTCCGTATCGGTCATATGGGCGAAAATGCCTTCCCGGAAAAAGTGCTAGCCGTTCTTACAATGATTGACCATGGCTTATGCGATTTAGGCTTTAAAGGTACGGGGAATCTCGGACAGCTATTCCTAGATGCTTATCGGATGGAAAATGAATACTAAATTATTCTCCACAGCCATCTTTCACACGCTTTAACACACAAGGAATGCGCCATTGGTTTCATCAATGCCATCCACATATTTGTATAAGAAAAAACATATCTCGCCTTAAAATTGGACGAGATATGTTTTTTCTAATTATTCAGGTGTACGAACAATCATGACGTCACATTTTGCATGACGAACAATCGCTTCTGTGCTTGAGCCAATCAAGATTTGTTCGACAGCATTTAATCCTGTCGCACCACAGATTATTAAATCCGCTTCTACAATTTCAGCTAATTTTTTGGATAAAACAGTTTTAGGAACGCCTTTTGTTACCACCGTGTGTACATTCGCTACGCCTGCTTCATTTGCCTGTAATTTGTAGTTATCTATTAAAACTTCACCGTGTTTTTGAACTAATTCAATCATATTTTCATATAACATATTGACACTTGTTAAAAAACTCGTATCGATAATATGAATAATATGTAAAGTAGCGCCGACATTACGTAGCGCAACGTCAATCGATTTTCGAAATGCTAGTTCAGCTTCTTTTGAGCCATCAACAGCGACAACAATATTTTGATAATGATTTGTCATAGAGTGTATCCTCCTTTTGATTGACTTTATTATACCAAACAACAGGCGGATTGATTAGACAAATATTAGGTGACAAAAATCAACAAACAACCATTTTGTAACTGCTAAAATAGAATCATGTGAAATATGTTGTGCTTTAATAAAGGCTCTTCACCCAAACGTGTACCTGACCGTACATTCCGTTACGGGCGGACGCTTTCCGCGGGCGAGGTCAAGCCTCCTCGTCCCTCATTCTTCGCTCCTGCGGGGTCTCGACTTTCTCGCTTTTCCCGCTGGAGTCACCGCCCTTCACTCCATGTACTTTTAGAGTTCTCCTCTTTTTTTAATCAAGAACATATTTTGATATTGAACCTTAATAAATGATTGATTATCCAGTTATTGAAGCAACGGTGCAAATGAGTCCAAGGAAAAATTATAGAGTAATAGCGTAAGTGTATTATTTTACCTTTTATTGTTAATAGAATCATGTGAAACACTGATTTCCGCTTCATTCCACTATTTTTCCGATATAAATTTCACACTACAGTAAATATTTCAGAAATAACGTCTCTTTTAATTTAAATATTGAACTTCGCTGTTTCCTCTTGTAAGTTCTGTGATAATTGTGCCAGTTGTGATGAGGCGGATGCCATTTCATTCATAGCTGATGCCTGTTGTTCCGTGATGGCAGATACATTTAATGTGTGATCATTAGTTGCTTTCGCTTGCCCATTGATTTCTTCTACCGTTGCTGTAACCCCTTGTAATTTTTTAGAAACATTATTAGTATTGTGGCTTGTCATTTCAATAATTTGTTTTAATCCTAGAATCGCATCTGAAATTTTCTCAAACGTTCCGCCTGCTTGTTGGACTGAACCGATGCCATCATGTGCAATTTTACGACTTTGCTCCATCATCGAGACAGCTTCACTAATTTGATTTTGAATATTTCTCACTAATGTTGCAATATCTTGAGAAGCATTGCTTGTTTGCTCAGCTAATGTTTTCACTTCTCCTGCCACAACAGCGAAACCTTTCCCAGCCTCACCTGCACGAGCTGCTTCAATTGCTGCATTCAAAGATAAAAGGTTTGTTTGCTCGGTAATAGACGAGATTAACTGACTCATCTTTTCAATTTGTACCGATTGATCTTTTAAATGACTAATTAAATTGGCACTCTCTTCTATCTGTGAATGGAGAGCCATGATTTCATTGACAAATAAATGTATTCGTTCTGAGCCATCTATAGCCACTTCAGAAGTTTCAATCGACTTCTGAACAGCACTCTCGAGCTTATCAACTGCTTTATGCATATCTTCAGCAAGTAGGTTCGTCACAGATTGTAATTGTTCACTAACCGTTTGCTGGTTAGTTGTATTTTCTGCAACGTCTTGCATGGAAGTCGCAACATCCGCTACCGAAAGATTCACTTCTTCAATACTCGCTGTTAACTCCTCTGCGGTGGAAGCAACAGTTTCTGATTCAACGGTCACCTTTTGAATCATCGTACTTAATGCCTGTACAGAATTATTATAATTACGCGCCATATCACCAAACTCGTCTTTCGTATTTGCCGCCATTGTTTGTGTCAAATCGCCTACTGCAAGGCTACTTAACTTTACATTAATACTACTTACCTCGCCTTGTATATAACGAGCAAGTAAGAACACAATAATCGAAATCAATACAATTAAAACGCCACTTATTCCAATTTGTTCATATAGCATCGTTTGTAGCATACTATACAGCTCGCTTGTCGGAACAAGTAAAATTGCCTTCAATGGCATACCTTCGATTTGCTTATATTGTAGCGTGTAGTCAATACCATCAATAGTAGTTGAAATTAAATCTTCCTTGCCTCCTAATTGTTCTAATGAAATATTTAGATGCTCTTGCATATTTCCATTATTCACCTTTTCGATATCTGGGTGCGTTAAAAATTCACCTTCGTCATTAATAATCGCAGCATAACCACTTTTTCGAATCGTTATATCAGAAACGATCGATTGGATAGAACTCAGTACATAATCACCCGTAATAACACCGACTGCTCTAGCATCATCTACAACTTGGACACTAAAGGAAATAAACATTTCTCCTAAAGCCTCATCAAAATAAGGCTCGGTATGTACCACTTGATCCGCCGCCAATCCCTTCGTATACCATTCTTGTGTATGAAAACTATATGCTGGATCTTCATAAACATCCGTATAGGTTAATTTCTCGCCATCTTTATAAATATAAGGACCAAAAATCTCATCATTTGCAAAGTCTTTTTCCAGCCAAAGCCCCATGCCATATGTTTCTGAATTTAACGGAAGAATCTGGTCAACTAAACGTGTAAACTGTTCCCGAGACATACTAGCATCTGAGGATTCTACCGCAGATTTCACGCTATAAATTAAGCGATTATGTGAATCAATTTTATCCTCTACCGTATTTGTTACATTATCAGCTAATATAGACATTTCATTTTGAACCATCTTTTCTAATTCACCAGAAGAAACATTATAATTAATAATAGAAAATGCAATCAAAAAGCAAGCAATAACGGGGATAATAATACCGATTTTAATCATTATTTTTAAATTACCTAACAATTTCTTCACGCTAACACCCCTATATTTATTTTTTTTAACCTACATTTAGTATAGAAAAAAATTAATAACTCCATATAATTTATTTGTAAAATTATTTATCCATAGTCATTAGAACCCTATTTTAGGTTGTAGGCATAGGAGAAGGGGCTCATGAGGTTTTTAAAGTGGTTTTGATTTTGCCAATAAGCTTGATATGGATTTCTGATGACGAGTTTTTTGTCATCGAATCTGAAGTGTAGGAGAATCATAAACTTTATCATCCATTGAAAAAAGAACTTGGAATAAGAAAAACATAGGGAGATTTTAGTCTTCCTATGTTTTCATTCAGATTATTTATCTGTTTGTTCTTGCTTTTTTTTCAAATACTCTGCACGTATTTTTTCAAGTTGCTGCTTTTTATCAAATTGGGCAGGCTTGTGTTTTTCATGATACTTTGCCACAGCCACCTTACCCTTGGTATCCAATTGATATTTCCCCACTTTGTTCACCTACTTTTCTTGTCTTTAAAGAGAATCTATCCAACAAATATAATATACCCTATTTTACTGAAGTAAACCTTTTTACTTTATTAGTATACTGCCTAACATTGCATATATATTAGTAAAATAATTCATAGCCAAACTTATCTTTACAACCTTAAATTTGCTGATCCATTTTAAAGACATCAATTAAGTCGCTAATTTTAACTAAAAAATATTCCAGTTATTTGTTATAAATAACTCAAAGAGAGTTTCATTTTTAAATTATGATACGTAACGAAGCTGTTATAGTCTGTTGTAATTTTTATAAACATAAAAAAAGTCGATTCCCCGGTTTGAGAATCAACTCTAATTATTTCCATTATTTCGCAGTGTCTTACACGTGTTGATTTACCTTTTATTATTAAATAGAGCATTAGAATACGTTGATTTCCGCTACGGCTGACTCGCTTTCCGCAGGCACGGCTTCAACTAATTTCTTTCGGCGAGTGCCGAAAGAAATGGATTTTCAGCTCGTGCTGTTCCTGCAGGAGTCGAGTCGCCTCCGCTCCAATCAACGAGCAAGTACCTTTTATCAACCATTCCACTAAAAAATCACGCTAATTACCTAACGATATTTGTATAACCAACACATCTGATAGTGCCTGATTCTTTAATGAAGATATGGGTTGTTAATTATGAATTAATCTCCTTCTTAAATAACAAATTCAAAACCTGTTGGCTTTTGGAACCGCATTTTATATTCTTTAAAGACTAATTTATATGTAGAGATATCATCGGGTAAAGCAGGTGAAACAATGAAAGTAAAGGTTTCATGACCAACAGTTCCTCCTCCCCCTTCATTCCGACAATCATAATGAGTTTCTTCGCCTTCTACGGAGAGTTCAAAATGGGTATGTTCTTTCTGATGCCATTCAAACACGTCACTAGTAGAAATACTGTCCATATTCAAATGAACTACACTTGCGTTTTCGAACTGACGAATAAAGGTTACCGAGTAGAATATATCATTATTTTCAAATGACTTTAATATCGGTATATTTTTAAGATATCCTATTGGCTCTACAACAGGTTTATACATATCTTCATTTAAGAAATGCGCAAAAACACCATTTAGAAAATCCTCATAAAAATTATATTTTATTGACCAATCCGTTATAAGTTGTTTAGTAGGGAAGCCGGGATTATTAACCGAAATTTCTTTCCGTTTTTTAATTAAATTACATATTTGTTCATCTATTTCTTCAATATGCTTATTATAATGTTCTGTTGGCGGTTCAAATGGCATTCGCTTCATATTTTTCACTCCCCAAGGTAATAATAGGATTATTTTAACATAAAGGGGTACAGGCACATACCCATCAAGCTAACGAAACTAATTTCCCCAAAGTCGAAAAAAATGCTATTCTTTCTGTAAAAACATTCGTTTACGAGAAAGGGTGGTGTTTTTGATGAATCCAATCATTTCAAATGAACTACATCTTTTCGCACAAGAATTACAACGCTGTCTCTCCCCAATAATTCTACAAAAAATGGCCAAACAAGTTGGCTTTGTCCAGCGAGCTAGTAAGTATCAAGCAAACGAACTGATGGCCCTTTGTGTATGGCTTAGTCAGGAAATCGCTAGCACATCCCTTCCACAATTGTGCAGTCGATTAGAAGCTTCCACCGGGGTACTCATGAGCCCAGAAGGATTGAATCAACGCTTTCATCCGGCAGCTGTCGCCTTTCTCCAAGAAGCCTTTACTTTCCTCCTCACACAAAAACTTTGTGCGACACAATCCCTCTCTTCACGTATCCTTTCTGCTTTCGAACGTATTCGGATTTTAGACGCGACGGTGTTTCAACTTCCTGATTCCTTTGCCACTGATTATCAAGGTTCTGGAGGGAGTAGTAACACAGCTGGTGTCAAAATCCAACTTGAATATGATCTGCTTAGTGGTCAATTCTTACATGTGCAGCTTGGGCCGGGAAAGAACAATGATAAAACATACGGCACTGTTTGTCTTAAAACCGTTGAAAAAGGAGACCTCTGTTTACGTGATCTCGGTTACTTCGATTTAAGCGATCTACAAGCGATTCACGATAAAGAGGCATACTATATCTCGCGTTTGAAGCTGAATACACGCATTTATATCAAGAACCCTGAGCCGGAATACTTCAAAAATGGCACGCTAAAAAAGCAAACCGAATACATCCAGCTGGATATGGCACAGATGATGGCTAGTCTAACCCCTGGTGAAACGCTAGAAATCTCCGAGGCATACATTGGTCAAAATCAGAAGCTGCCAACACGTGTCATCATCCATCGTTTAACCGACGATCAAACCCAAACACGCCTGAAAAACCAAGCGATACGTGAAAAGAAGAAAGGCATTGTCATGAAGGAGAAAAGTAAACGTTTAATGGGCATGAATGTGTATATCACGAACATATCGCCAGAAGAAGTGCCGACGAACTACGTGCATGCCTTGTATTCACTACGTTGGCAAATAGAGATTTTGTTTAAAACATGGAAGTCGTTCTTTGAAATGGACGCGTGTAAGAAGATCAAAAAAGAACGTCTTGAATGCCATTTATATGGCCAACTCATTGGCATTCTGGTCTGTTCTTCCACTATGTTTCAAATGAGACAGCTCCTGCTTGAAAAGAAAAAGCAGGAACTGAGTGAATATAAAGCGATTTACATGGTGAAAGATTACTTTCCGTTACTGTTTCGGGCAATGAAAGAGGGTCCCAATGCACTTGTAACGATTCTGCATCGCCTTTATCAGCTACTCAAAAAGAATGGTCGTAAATGTCATCGCTATAAGAAGCAGACCGTCTTCGATATTCTGGGTGTTGTTTATGAAATGACGGTGAATAAAAGACAAGTCGCCTAGCGAAAAAATCATATTTTCATAGGTTTATTTGGTCTGTTTATTTTTCCAAAACCCATGAGTCACAGTACAAAACTCAAGGTGTGGCTAGGGTTTTTCACCGTTAGCTTGATGGGTATGGGGGCCTGCCGACAAAACGCAGATATTATACGCTAAGAGATTACCAAAAACGAACGTTTATAAAATAGCTTTGTTATTTGCTTAAAACATGAAAAATCTACTTAATTTGATAATCAAAACTCATACCAAAATCAATTAACCAAAAGATGTGACAGATATCCTTTATGGTTAAATTTAATTAAACACCTGATATATCAAGTATTTCAGCCTTAACGTATAAAATATGCGTTTTAACGGTGCTACCCCTAATCATGATGACGATGATGAATATTAATCCCTAAATCGTTAATTCAATAGCACAAAGTGCTTATCTGAGTAAAAGAAGATAGAAACGAGTTTGTGAAACAATGTACTTAAACTATAGCGGGCTTTAGTTGAAAATTCGATTTCCAAAATGATCAATCTTTATTACAAAAAGCCTAATACCGAAATGAAAAATAGCCCCTATTTTGATCAATATTTGTTCAAAATAGGGGCTATTATTTTCTATAAGAATCATCATTTATAGCTGCGTTCTAATCAATCTTTATTCCAAGTCAACATTTTTTTCGGATTTTCTTATTTCTGTAATAATAGAAGATAGAGTTTTTTGAAATTTTTCTAGGTCGGTATCAGTATAGGCAAATATAAATATATTTGTTGTTGCTACAACGTAATCAGAACCTAATATTTCATTGCTAATTCTATAATCAGCCTCATCAATTTCTGATTCATTAACTATATAAACGTAAATATCTTTACCTTTTATTTCATATAATCTTTGTTCTTTAGCAATATCTAAACTATATTTACTTTCAATTGGTTTAGATGTATAAAATATATCATGGTCAATTAAATACTTTTCTAAATCTTCTAATTTTTCATATTTTATATCATAAAAATATGAAGAGTATACATAAGCTGACAAAATACCACAAATAAAAACCGTTAAAATAATACTTTTCTTTACATTCATTTAATAAAAACTCCATTTCTAATATTTGTAAAAATAAAACTTTTATACCATTCTTTTCTAATTGTTATAAGGTATAGTATGATTACATCTAAGTGATTGTCAACTTGAAATAAAAATTTGGAGGTTTATTATGAAAGGAATTAAAAAAGTTGTTGGTAGTTTAGTATTATCTAGTAGTATTTTAGGTTTTAACGTTTTGGAAACTAAAGCTGAAAGCGCAAGTGTTGAGAGTGTTGAGGATGAAGAATTTTTATCTGTTCAACAAGAAATTGCTGAATTAGAGAAAATTATTTATGAAATTTATTCAACTCGTATTAAAGAAATCGGAGATGCCAAGAAAAAGATACTAGAAAATAATGCCGAAAATTCTTTTAAATCTTTGAGTCAGGCAGATCAAAGAAGTATCCAATTAACTGAAATTCAAATTAAAGACTTAATGCAAGCAGAGATTGATGAGGCAATGAGTACATACGGTTGGGAAAAAACAGAAGAAAATCTAGCTGATACACCAACTCCTTTTAGTGTTTCTGGTAATATCTCATTAACAAATAGTATGTATAAAAATTCAAGTGGTTATCAAGTTTATACAACTAATTGGGATTGGTCTGACGGTAAATGGGATGACTATGCTGACATTGAAGATATAATGGCTATCAGAAGTACATCGGATATAACTTCACGACTATCAGCTAATATTTACGCTTTCGATAACTATGGAACTGATTATAGTGCAAATGTAAGTAGAAGAGATTGGGAAGCAGATGGTGCGCTTTTCAATATTCACGACGCTAATCTTAGTTACGGCTGGGGTGGTACTATGCCAATATATAAAACAGATAATGGATATGCTATTTTTACATTTAAAGCACCAGCTGGTTCTGAAATATATACACATTTTGCACATAACTATAAAGAAACAGCACTGGGATTAAATGCTTCATTTAATGTTTTGGACCTTAAAAATTCAGAATTAATAGTAAGTTATTCACGTGAAAATAAAAATTGGGCTACTGTAACCAATCCTAGAACAACTAAATAACATTGAGTATAAACATTTATAAATTTATAAAATTCGGGTCAGTTCCTGATACTTCGGATAATGATTCCATTGAAAAAAAAGAACGGTAACAGTTTAGACTATCATTAAAATTCATAAGGTAAGCCCCTGTATTCATTACAGTTGGCTCTTTTATTCAAAAATCGGTTCTTATGTCGGAGCAATTTTAAAAGGACATTAGGTAAATTCACAGTGAATGAACCAAGCTGCATCTTGATAGGTGCAGTTTTTTTGTTTTTAAAGTTTGAGGATATTTCTTTGCTTAACGTTGTAAATCCGCATAAATCTAATGGGGCCCCTGATAGTTTTAATTGAGTATTTTATTAGAATGGTTCGTTTTTGGTAATCTCTTAGCGTATAATATCCGCGTTTTGTCGGCAGGACTCCATACCCATCAAGCTAACGAAACTAATTTCCCCAAAATCGAAAAAAATGCTATTCTTTCTGTAAAAACATTCGTTTACGAGAAAGGGTGGCGTTTTTGATGAATCCAATCATTTCAAATGAACTACATCTTTTCGCACAAGAATTACAACGCTGTCTCTCCCCAATAATCCTACAAAAAATGGCCAAACAAGTTGGCTTTGTCCAGCGAGCTAGTAAGTATCAAGCAAACGAACTGATGGCCCTTTGTGTATGGCTTAGTCAGGAAATCGCTAGCACATCCCTTCCACAATTGTGCAGTCGGTTAGAAGCTTCCACCGGGGTACTCATGAGCCCAGAAGGATTGAATCAACGCTTTAATTCGGCAGCTGTCGCCTTTCTCCAAGAAGCCTTTACTTTCCTCCTCACACAAAAACTTTGTGCGACACAATCCCTCTCTTCACGTATCCTTTCTGCTTTCGAACGTATTCGGATTTTAGACGCGACGGTGTTTCAACTTCCTGATTCCTTTGCCACTGATTATCAAGGCTCTGGAGGGAGTAGTAACACAGCTGGTGTCAAAATCCAACTTGAATATGATCTGCTTAGTGGTCAATTCTTACATGTGCAGCTTGGGCCGGGAAAGAACAATGATAAAACATACGGCACTGTTTGTCTTGAAACCGTTGAAAAAGGAGACCTCTGTTTACGTGATCTCGGTTATTTCGATTTAAGCGATCTACAAGCGATTCACGATAAAGAGGCATACTATATCTCGCGTTTGAAGCTGAATACACGCATTTATATCAAGAACCCTGAGCCGGAATACTTCAAAAATGGCACGCTAAAAAAGCAAACCGAATACATCCAGCTGGATATGGCACAGATGATGGCTAGTCTAACCCCTGGTGAAACGCTAGAAATCTCCGAGGCATACATTGGTCAAAATCAGAAGCTGCCAACACGTGTCATCATCCATCGTTTAACCGACGATCAAACCCAAACACGCCTGAAAAACCAAGCGATACGTGAAAAGAAAAAAGGCATTGTCATGAAGGAGAAAAGCAAACGTTTAATGGGCATGAATGTGTATATCACGAACACATCGTCAGAAGAAGTGCCGACGAACTACGTGCATGCCTTGTATTCACTACGTTGGCAGATTGAAATTTTATTTAAAACATGGAAGTCGTTCTTTGAAATGGACGCGTGTAAGAAGATCAAAAAAGAACGTCTTGAATGCCATTTATATGGCCAACTCATTGGCATTCTGGTCTGTTCTTCCACCATGTTTCAAATGAGACAGCTCCTGCTTGAAAAGAAAAAGCAGGAACTGAGTGAATATAAAGCGATTTACATGGTGAAAGATTACTTTCCATTACTGTTCCGAGCCATGGCAGTTGGCACAGATGAACTCTTGAACATGCTACATCGCCTTTATCAGCTACTCAAAAAGAACGGTCGCAAATGTCATCGCTATAAGAAGCAGACCGTCTTCGATATTCTGGGTGTTGTTTATGAAATGACGATGAATAAAAGACAAGTCACCTAGCGAAAAAAATCACATTTTCATCGGTTTATTTGGTCTGTTTATTTTTCCAAAACGCAGGAGTCACAGTACAAAACTCAAGGGGGAGCTAGGGTTTTTCACGGTTAGCTTGATGGTTATGTGACGGGACCCCATATTCAAAAAAACAAAAACCTCACAGGGAGATTTTTGTTTTTTCTAGTTTTAATTAAAATAATGAAGCAATAGCACCGGTAACTGAGTTGAATGCATTTTTAACAAATTCAAATGCTTTTTCAATCGCTTCAACGATAACTCGTACCACCTGAACTACGATTTCAGAAATTTTGTTGAAAATGTCCTTCATAAAGCCCATTACAAAGTCTGCTAATCCTAAAATAACATCTACTTGTTCTGGATGATCAGTACCAACTTGGATTAATTTATCATAATATGAATCGATCATTTTGGCAGAATCTTCTTTTGCTTTTTCTTTACGTGCATCCATAGCGGCTTTGAATGCATCAAGTTTGCCAGAATCCTGCGAGTCTTTATACACTTCCATTTTGCCGTTGATGTGAGTTTCTTCTTCAGATTTAAAGGAATTTAAATTACCTTGATATTCCTTTGTAATACTTTTTAATTCAGGAAAATTTTCAAGGTCCTCCTCTTTTAACCCAGCTTTCAGCATTGGTCTATAGCTACCAAGATTACCCGATTTGTGATGTTCTTTGATTTGTGTTAATGCACTTTTAAATTCTGCTACTGCTACTGACATATAAAAACCCCCCAATTTTTAAAATTATTTAGTTTAATACACTTCTAAAATGGCCAAATTTTTCTACCAATGTCTGAAATAGTATCGATTACTGTTTTACCTATATCAATTATAGTTGTAATAACAGTATCTGCTACATCTTTTGCCAGATCAGCAATCGCTCGCACATAATGTGCTGCAAATCCAGTCACCTGATCAGCAACTTTCAATATATTGTCTCTTTGTTCTGGATATTTTTCGGAAATATCCATTAATTTTGCGTGATACTCATCTATTGTCTTCTCGATATATGCTTTAGATTCAGCTCGATATTTATTTAACGTTTCTTCAAGCTTTTTTTTTGCGGTTTCCTTGTCTGGAGAAGTATTATACATATCTACTTCATTCTCCATATTTGTTTTTTGTTCTGCATGATAGTATCTAATTTTCACTCGGTATTCTTCTGTAACATCTCTTACTTCTTGAGGACATCCATCTAAATTGATATCATCTAGACTTATTGCAGCGGATAGCGATTGTGTAGTCTGTGATTCATCAAAATGATATGCCTTCATTTTTGCAAATTCTTGGATTAACTCTTGTTGATTTACTATTGTCAAATTATCAACTCCTATACTTTTATTCTTTATTACAATTCCAAATTAAACTATAAAGGTTAAAATTAGGTTAAAAAATTATATAATTGAATCAATTTCATAAATCATCTTTTTTCAGAGCTTAGACTGCTCTTGTTTCGAAACTTACGTTTTTTTTAAATTATGCTACTTGCTGTTGTGCGTGTAATAATGCATGCAATCGGTCAACGGCTAATTTACAAGCATTATAAATAAATGTCACCAGATTAAAGTGTAGTTTTGCTTTTTTACCTGTACGGTGACGGACGTTGTTTAATTGAAAGTATTGTTTTAAATAGGCGTTGATTCGTTCTACTGCTGTACGTTCTTTGTAAAGCTTCTTCCATAATTCTTAGCCACGTGCTGGGGACGTATACTTTCGGATATCCGTCGTACATTTGATTTTAAACACTTTTTGGCAAAGTGAGTCTTCACGTAACGGACAGCTTGCACATTCTTTCGGCCGTGTGTATTTTAACGTATTGTATTGTTCATCGAAGCTATCGTAACAGTAACTATGTTCGCGTACACAAGTTGGTCGGAAATATGCATCGAATCCTAGATATTCGCCTTCATTTCGAACATTGTACGGAATGACGACACGCATCTTTTGGGCCAATGCTTGTTTATAAATCGGTTCATAATCATAACCGGCATCAAATATCGCTGTTGTAAAATATTTAGGCATAATAGCCTCTATTTTTTTGAGTAGCGGGATAGTCGCTTTACTGTCAGATAAATTACCTGAAGACATGAGGCGACCTACAATATATTGACTTTTGGTTGAAACAGCCAGATGTCCCTTAAAGCCATACCAAAACGTATTTTTACCGTCACTATTTTTCTTGATACCCCAATTCGGATTAATTGGTATGTCCTGCCAAAGCTTTTCAAGTGGAATGGATAATTGTGCTTCTAATTTCTTTTCATACGTTGTCAGATTGGCTTCGATTTGAGCTTGTTCAACGGTCCAAGCTACCTGTTCTTCTTTCGTTTTACGACCACGTTTCTTTGGTGGCTTATTTTCTTTCTTCTTAGAGGGTTTGGATGCATCACGTGCTTCGAAATGCGTGGCATCAAAGGCAAGGTGTTCATCACAAAGAAAACCTTCTAAAAAGGCAATTTGAATCAGTTCATCTTGCATGTTATCCAAAACATCAGACTGACTAATCACATCAATCATGCGCGAATACGAAGCTTCTGAAGGGACAGAATCTGAAACAAGAAACCCGCAATCGAAACGGAATAAAGGATCGTGGACTAAACGCTTAACTAAATCCTTTATTGTGGGAATACGTTCAACAATACGAATCATCAATGATTGAATCATGGCACCATAGTTACATTCACGTGGAGCGCCACGCAACGTCTTTTTAGAAAAAAGCTGAAAGATTGGTTGTACATCGAAAGTGGCAAAAATCGCATCAAAACGGTGCGAACTTTCCATTTCGAATAATTGATGGATGTCAAAAAGGCTAATTTGTTTTACAATAGTCATGAGGCATTCACTCCGTTCGTATAAGGTTGGTTTAGTCGCTACCATTATACCGAATTTGGGGAGGTGCCTCATTTTTATTTCATTGAAACCCTTGATACTGAAGGGGTTAGAATTATGAAATTAACTCACTTATACTTCATTTAGTTTGCTACTGAACAATATGCAAATTATGTAGTAATCAATAATACTTAAATAGGGTATTCCATCACTTGTTACGAATACCCTAAAAAACATTACCAAAGCGTCGTTTGGGGATATTTCTTTGCTTACCGTTGTAAATCCGCATACATCTGACGGGACACCTAGTTGAAGAAGAATCCATTCCACAACTCTCATACCATTAAGTTAAGACACCAATCATTATTTACTCTACTATTCCTTCTTTCAGTCTTTTATTCTTTAGTATCTAATTCATCATAAGTCAGTATATAAGTCTTCCCTGTATAATCGTTACATAGATACGCTACTTCTTTAAAAAATAAATTTTGTGAGGGGTTTCCTAGCTCATCTTTCATAAACTCCTGTTACCTTGTCAGCCGCAAAATACACATCTCTACATACTTTGGTTTCCGTCCTTGAATTTGTTGATTGAGCTTGAAATCATCTATTAGCTCTAAAATTTTTGTCACAAATAAAGTTGTTGCAGGTGAACAAGTAAATGATCACTCAGACAACCTTCAAACCCTTGATACAACCAGAATTGCTGGTTACTACTTAATTGTACATCTATCACGAAAAACTTTTCCTGTACAGTTGCCCTCTATACTTCGCCTATTTTAAACGCAAAAACCACTCGATTGCTCGAGTGGTTCCTATTCCTATCTACGTGTGTGCTCCTGCGCTGCTTACGCTGCTCGTCGCAAACGCCCGCTTTGCTGCGCAAAAAATTTCTGCGGCGCTAAAGCTCCTCGAAATTTGGCGAGCGTTTATTCCCATTCAATCGTCGCTGGTGGCTTAGAAGTAATATCATACAGCACACGGTTTACGTGCTTCACTTCATTTACAATACGTACAGAAATCTTTTCTAATACGTCGTAAGGGATACGTGCCCAGTCAGAAGTCATGCCGTCGATTGATGTTACGCCGCGGATACCGATTGCGTAGTCGTACGTTTATTTCAAAATATATTGGCGACTCAAATTCCACACTATTTGTTCATTCAATTGTAGCAGGTGAAAGGGTATTTTACAATATTATTCAACCTAAATAATAGTTATGTTTTCAATAATTGGACATGTCTATTATTGATTACTTTATAAAGTAAAAACACCTATCTAAATCTTCTTAGATAGGTGTTTGGATTAGCATTATTTAAATTTCAATTAATCCAATATAGAAATTTTACTCTTCTCTTTCAGGAGAAACTAAAATACTAAGACCACGCTCTTCTCCATAATCCCACATTTTCACCCAAGGATATGTGTTTTCAGGTAGAATAAAAGTCCGCATTTCTAATGGTTGAATTGTTGACATATCACATTTTGTGCCATGTAACTCGGTAGCTGGATGTATGCTTACTTCTCTGCCAGTATCGTTATAATATACAAATTTCAAATTTTCCCCTCCATTTTACTACATCAAATTTACTTAGATAAGTGTTTTATATATCCTTTATGCTACAACTGCTTCTGTTGTTAAGAATAGAGCAGCTACTGATGCAGCGTTTTGTAATTCCGAGCGAGGAACTTTTGCTGGGTCAACTACGTTCAGAAGGGTTTTCCGTTCACAATTATCAGACAATTACCCATTCCCAATAAAATACTATATCTTCTATTGTAGAGTAGTTGTTGTGATTTGAGAAGAAGGGTATAACCTTTATTATAAAACTATAAGTTTTTTAAAAAATCTTCTGATGAAAGCGATTGGGTAACTAATTTAGCTTCTATTTTCTCTACACCCTTACTGAAAATTTCTATTTCTTTATAGAAGTTAATTATTCCCAACATATCTTCTAATAACCCTAATTCATTAAGTTGATTAAATTCAATACCATTCACTTCTTCCCCTAATTTTTTTATGATTTTTTTATAAAGTTGTGAAATTTCATTTTTATCCCATCCCCCATTAACCTTACCTTCTAATTTCAATATCTTGTCAAAAATATGGAAATAAGTTGTATCATTTATCGGGAAAGCTAAAAACTTGTTACCTATCACAGCCTCCATATAAAAAAGGCTTAATATTTTAATATAAGATTTTTCATTTATCATCGAGTTTAACTCTCTAGCCTTTGGTAATAAGAAGTTTTTAGCAAATCTGTCTGGTTGTAATTGCTCTAAAATCTCTACATATCTACTATCAAAGCAATCTGATTTACCATGAACAATTTCATTAAATAATTTTTCTTGTATGTCATCCAATAAATTCATTGTATAAATTGCTGCAAAATATTCTTGGAAAGACCTATGAGGAAAGACATATTTAAGTCCATCTTTTACCAACATGCATACTGAATTTATCAAGTCATCTAATAAATTTTCTGTATTAAAATCCGAATCATTTTCAAATTTTCGTTTACTTTCGTTCAAATAAGATAGAACTTTTTCGTTAGTAAATGTGTAATCATCATTTAAATAAGATTGAAAACAAAAATGAGAAAACACTTTTTTAAATCTGTCATAACTAAGTTTAGATTCAATTTCTCGTTTATATCCCCCTTTTGAAGCGTCATGAGTATAAAATAACGCTGAAAAAGCTTGCTCATAAAATTCATGTAATTCTTTAGGAATATTTGCATTATTATCGTATGTAATTAACATAATAGTTAATAATAGCGGTATAGATGCAAAGTCTTCATATGTATCATACAATCGTTCATCTAATTCTTTATAAAAATTTTTTTTTATATCCGTATCAAAATCTAATTTATTTATTAAACTTAATGCTTGTGATTTTGATAATGGACATGCAGAAACTTCTATATATTCATTCCAACCTATAAAACTATCTGTGGGTCTAGAAGTTACAATAATTGGGCACTTATTATACTTATGACCAAACTTTTGTATTGCGAGAATCACATCATTTAAAATTTCGTTCTTTACTTCATCCAAGCCATCAAACAACAATATATTTTTACCTGTTTCCAGGCTATATTCTAAATAAATCTTTTTCGTATTAAAATCAAAATCTACTATATTATTGTATATGTAATCTACTAAATCAATTTCACCATTATTAGTCCTATCATTTAAGTTTCGTAATTCTATCATTATCGGAACTAAAAACGTAGTATCTATACTATTTTGAAAAAAATGTTTCATCATAGTAGACTTACCTATACCACCTGTACCAGTTATAATAATCCTATTACTAACCTCAAGAATACTACGAATATCAGAAGTATCAATTTGTTGCTCTTCGTATTTAACATTTAAATTTTCATAAAAGGAATATAAGTCTTTAGGCGTCCTTTTATATAGTAAGGTTTTAGTTTTACTATATTTTTCTTTACTTTTAGTTAAATATTTTTCATACGCATCTATTAGTTCGATTTCACTTTTTAACGCAGATTTACCCCATTTACTTGTAACAGCATGCTTAATTGGATAAACAGTCTGTTTTACTAACTCAGTTATTACTCCTGCTGCTACACGACTTTCTACCTCATTCATAATATCTCCACCCTTTTTAGGTAAATTATAACATATTTCACTTTTAATGAACTTACGCTTCGACTCGCATACAACTTTGTATTCACTTGCTGCAATGCCTTCAGTTAGACATAAATTAAAATGAGAAGTAATTCATTAGAATCACTTCTCTCCAAAACACTTTTTATTCAAATTCATTTGCTACTCAGTTTTTGCTTTTTAACAGCACGAATAAGTGTACTTTTACTAATACCTGTTTTTTCAACAACTTGATTATATGAATGGCTCTCTAACATCTCCAGAGCGTGTTCAAGCTGCTTCTTTGTATAACTAGGCTTTCTACCTTCTCGATAATCTGGATTCTGTCTAGTGATTGCTTTACCTTCTTGTGTACGTTCAACAATCATATCTCTTTCAAATTCTGCAAAGGCAAAGAAGATATTGCGAATTAATTTTGAAGCAAATAAACATATTCATTAACCCGAGTATTTATTAATAGTAATCGAATAATGATAAATCTCAATATCCTTGTCTATAAAACCTCTTCTTTGGGCTGCCTTAAGTGTATGAAACATATTCTCTCTTCCAACACCGTTATCAGTATGAATATAAATTCTATCCGCACGTAACCCTTTCTCACAAATATATTTCACCAAATCATATCCATTAGGTAATAAACTCCCATTTTCATCTTCCCCTAAGTCATGGTCTAAGGAGAGAATGTGTATCCTATGATTTTCAATGTAACGTATTGCTTCTTCAACATTTCTTGCGATAGTAAAACCTTCCGGACAATCTCTTAAATCATCCACATATAGATTTATTTTTTTATTAACCATCTAAAACATCTCCTTAATTATTTTATAACAAAATATAACACTACTTTTTCTCATCATTAATAATCTTGTAAACTGTTGCTCTGCCTATTTTGTATTCCTTAGCAATATCAGTAGCACTTTCTCCCGCTTCAAATAATGCTCGTACATGCTTTTTTACCTTATCATCAATTGCAGGTCTGCCACCAACCTTCCCCCTTCTCCTAGCTGCTTCTAATCCCGCTTTAGTTCGTTGTTGAATGATATCACGCTCAAACTCTGCAAATACAGCTAGCATTCCAAACATAGCTTTTCCAGTAGGTGTTGAAGTATCAAATGAATCATGTACAGATACAAAATCTACTTCCTTTTCTTTTAATTGGTCTGTCAGCTCATACAACTCTTTTGTACTTCGTGCTAAACGGTCTAGCTTATATACAACGAACAAATCACCTTTTGTGGCTGCTTTCATTGCATTGATTAATTCTGTACGCTCATTCTTACGGCTCGACACTTTCTCTACATATAAAACAAGCTCTAATCCTTTCTGGTCTGCATAATTTTGAATTGCTCGTTCCTGCATATCTAAATTCTGTTCTTCAGTACTTACACGACAATAACCAATAATTCTAGTCAAAATTAAACCCTCATTTCTATAAACTTATACGTTTTATATACTTTTAATAATAGACGAGTTTATAGACAAATTCCATAAAAAAAGAGAGCACAAACGTTAATTTATGCTCTCTCTTTAATTTGTCTACTAAACGAAGGTTTTATAGACTAAATACTAAATATCGTATATCGTTTTAATATTTAATGTTTCAATTTCATTTTTACAATCTACCTTATCTAAAACTCCATCAAATAAAGCTATATTAAAATATGGTTTATCGCCTGCCCCTTTATAATAAATACCATCAAAACCAATTTCATTACATACACTCGCTAAAAAGTTAGTAAATAAATAATTACGTTTAACCGTAATACTTTCTTCATTTTCTTTACTAATATACATAGAAAATCCTTTAAAAGCCTCATCAACCTTAAATAAATTAAGATTTTCTTTTACAAAAAAAGTTGAAATATCTACAACCTCATTTTTACGAGGTTCTATTTCATAAGGAACACCTAGTTTATTGTTAGTTAAATATAAAACTGATGTACCTATTAAATTATATCTTCCATGACTGGCAACTCCTCTTGGAGGCATTCCCATCTCATTAACAGCAAATTGATTAGTATCTTTAGCTCTACTTCTACCTCGATATAACAGGCTATCTTTATATATAATCGACACAGTAGTTTCATCTTCATAAAATTCTTTAACTATACGAAATAGAATTTCCGCTAATTCATGTTTACTAGCCATTAATGGATTAGTTGAGCAATAATCAATAAAGTCTTCTATTTGTTCAGAAGATAAATCGAAACCGTAATCTTTAGCAATTTTAATAAATTCCTCTTCAAATCCCCAAAATTGATCTATTTCAATAGAAGAATAAATTTTATCAGTATAATTGAATTCGCCACCGTTTGGATTATGTTTTGGATGATACGACTCTCCATATCCACAGCCACTACATCTTAAATTTGATAACACAAACTTATGATATTCTTCGGGTAATTGTTTTTCTTCGAAAAAATCATACAAATCAATCCCAAAACTTTGGACTGGAATATCTTCCTTAGTTGCTCTATATTCATATTCTTCTAAATCGCTCCCCGCACAAGAAGAACAATGTTCAATCTCAAAAGATAATACCCTAGCAATCTCCCTACCTATTAATTTCATAGCAACAAATAAGTTTTCTTCACTTTCAAAGTATAAATCTAAGGGTTGCAACTCTTCTTCACATTTTTCACAAGAATAATAAACCTCCTCCCCATAGCCTACAACATTAATTTTAGGATAATGTTCTAATTCCTCATATTCAATTTGAAACGTGTCCATAACTTCATTAATTGTACAATTACAACAAATAACATCTTCATTTTCAATGTCCATAATATCTATCCTACTTTCTACTTAAATTCTATATAATAGATAGTATACTTAATATATAGGAGGAATTAACATGTCTAATCACAAAAATATGGATGTAACAGAAATATTAAATCCAAACTTTTTAAATTTATACAATCAACAAATTTCTTTTTTATACTCAGAATTGGTAACATTAAATTCTAATATTTATATACTAAAAAAAATTCAGAATTTCCCCTTTGAAATTTTTTGTAACAGCGGTGATGGCATCTTTTTTTCAATAGTTAAAAGAAACCTTTATGAGAACTCTATAATTATTATTTCAAGAATTGTTACAGATACTGGTAGTGATGTGTTAACAATCCCAAAATTTAGAAATGAAATTACGCAAAATATTCTTCCAAAATATAAAGATAGTTTCACATCTGATTTAAAAGCTCAGAAATTCGATGAAAACACTAAAAATTTATTGAACAAGTTACATAGTCTAAGAAACTCTCGTCTTGCACATTTAATAAAAGCAAAAGTTGTAACAGGGACATTCGAGACATTCGATTTAGGTGAACTTGAAGATTTAGTAGAAAAATTTAATTCTTTACTCCAATCTCTCTCATTTAACACAGAAAGAATTTATGCGCCCTTACACTATACCGAACACAACTCATATCCTACCGATATTGAAAAAATATTATTAACACTTGCACAGCAATCTCAGATACTTAATTTACCAGAACAATCACCTGAAATGTGGGAAAGATATAAAGCAAGATATCCAAAGAATAATGTTATTCAAATTAATAGATATCGAAATATGTTAGGCTTAAAAGAAATGTAAATAGGTCTTCAAATAAAACTCCGATTTCATTGACATGTTATTGTCTAGAAAATGGAGTTTCATTATTATTTAAATGAATGTGACAATATTTAAGTAAAATAAGACTATTTTAGATATCCGTCATTAATTGCCTTTTCTAAATTTAATAAATTTCTTTCAAATAAAATAATAAAGTTAAAATCATGTCGGTATTTATATAGTAGCTTAATTTTCTTCTTAGCTTTTTTTGTATAATGCTTCCCATACCATGTCCTAACATTCCATAATCCAAAATATTCAACACACCAAACTTTGGAATCTTTTTTTATAGTAAAATCAAATCTTCGCTTTGATAAATCATCTTTAAAAACATCTTTATAATTTTTACCTTTACTAACTTGAAAACCATTTTTAAAAAACCAATTTGAAATAAATACTTCATCTTTAGAATCCCAAACAATACCTTGATTATCAGTGACTTTTTCTATTGAAGCCTCGTAGGCAAGTTTATAATCTTCACCATATCTTCTTTTCAAGTTATATTCCCATAAGTAAAATTTGTCACATTTACGACAGTATCTTCTAATTGAACGTAATTCATTCGTTATCATTTGAAATGAATCAATTGGTTTCCATTCACCGCAGCAACTACACTTTGATAAACCATCTTCAAATTTCTCTTGTTTAAGTTTTCTTGTAAGTACACCATTTTCTCGAGCCTTTTGTTCTTGATAGATGTTATAGCAATTAATACATTTAGTACGATAACCGTTACCATCTTTATAAAAATATTGAGTGTTCTCTGGAAAGACTCCCTCACACATATCACAAATTCGATTACCATCACCTGTTTGATATTTATGCAAGTGATTTTTTCTTTTTAACTCTAACTGCTTAGTGGCGTATGCTCTTATAGTTTCCCATTTCCTATGTGGTAGAGTAGCTTCAATAACAGATTGTTCAGCATCATAGAAATTGTTAATTAAGAAGTCATTCTCCCACTTTTGCCACGACTGCTTAGTACTTTTCCTAAACAATTCTAATTCAAGGCGCTTGTACCTTACCGCATCTTTGCTTCGTTTAAGCACCTTTCCAATATCACCATCTGTATGACTTAGCCAATTTTCCTTTATATAATTAATTTCATCAGTAGTCCATAAACGTAAGGTAGGATTATAACCAAAATACACCAATACTTCATTCCATCTTTTTAACCCCAGTTCCTTGAAATATTGATATGAAGGAGGAAATCCTTCTATTCTCTTCATATCATCTTTCTTAGGTAATTTCCCATTAATGTGTATCCATTCGTCTAATTTTTCTTTTAAATATTGCTTCTCCATATAAAACCTCCTAAGTGCCAAATAAAGTACTAAAAAAAAGAGCGCAACAACCTAATTGGTTGCTACGCTCAAAAATTTATATTTTATTTTATACATCTTAATTATTCGGCTCATAATAATACACCTCATTAAAAATTTAGTGTTTCATTCAATACTACTACATATACCCTAAATTGTATATCCAATCCACATTGAATTCCCTGATTTATACTGACAAAAGCTTAAATTTTATTTGACTAAAATCTAATACAAGGTATCTGTTAATCTTATTTCATTCACACCGTATTTCTTACACCAGTTTCTTAATATTTGGCTTGAGCAACCAACCCCCTTGGCAACCTGAATATACCTCTTTTCTTTGATAACTAATTCGTCAAATAAGAAGTTTTTGTCCTCATATTTCCCCATACTTTCACCATCTATAATTCAAGATTAGCATTCACTCTTAGTAAAGATACTCTCCACTGGTTCAAATACATTTTTCTAAACACCAGTGTGTGATTTCCTTTTAACTTTGTACCTTATATTCTGTAGAACAGTACACAGTTTACTATATATCGAATAATAAAATCTGTGTACTGTTCTAACATTTATAAGAGAGGCGATAATAATGGTATTAATGGAGATTGCAAAAGAAAAAAGAAAGGAGTTTGGTCAAACACTAAAAAAATATCTAGAAGCCATTCACGGTGAGGGCTGTTTTGAAATACGCTTTATTTCAGAAGATGGTTACTCCCCAACATTTAGTTTACTAATCACTAAGGAAAATGTATTTAGTCTAAATAGTAAAGGCGAAAGAATTGCTGTATGTACAACAGATGTAGATTCGTTCTCTGAGTACATTAATGAATGCTTACTCTCCGCTGGTCATACTGGTGTTTTTTATACTGTAAATTCCCCTAATTTTGATTTAGTCGATGGGTGCACTGTTACCGATAAAAGTATCGTTAACGGTGGTCATATTAATGCACAATTTGTAGATATAGATGCCCCTAAAGATATTCGTAATAGTAAAGAAAAACTAATTGCTTGGAAGAAAGAAGTAAAACAACAACTACTTGCATTTCCGTTGCGTCCATCAATTGTAGTAGATTCTAAAAATGGATATCACGCTTATTGGTTACTAAATAACGGTGAAGTAAAGGATTTTCGTTATATACAATTACAATTAGTCAAGTATTTCAATGGAGATAAACAATGTATCAATGAGTCTAGATTACTAAGGTTACCTTTTTTTAAACATTACAAAGATATTAATGACCCGTATATGGTCTTACCTAAAATCTTTCAGCCTAATCGAAAATACACTCAATTAGAATTAAAAGAGCACTTACCGCCACTTTTAGCAGAAGAACTACCTAATGATACTTCAACTTATTTTCTAAATAACTACGAAAAATTAGGTAATACAAAGAGGGAACAAACGTTTAATTTCCTACACAATCAACTTAATTCTTTAATTACTAGAGAAACAAACGAAAAAATAATTTTACGCTGTTGTATGCCACATCACAATGATAAAAAACCAAGTGCCTGGATAAGTAAAACTTCTTTATTCTATCATTGCTCTGGTTGCAACGCTAAAATGAGCTTATATTCACTTGCACAGGAGTTACAATGGGAAGAGTTAATCGAAATACTCAATTCTGAAGATTTTACACTTGAAGATGAAGTAATAGATGTATTAGAAGGTATTCAAAAAAGTGTTATTAGCGTTAACGATTTGAATTTAAACTTAACAAGTTCTGACAAACTATTTATTAACCAAGTTTCAGAAATGGTATATTCAGAATTACGTTCCTATGGACAAAGCATTAATAAATTGCATAAAAAATCTATTTACGATATCGTACAAATTCTACATGTTGCGTATAAAGATAAGCCTTATCTTATACCTTTAGAAATGGGTGGTGGTAAATCGCTTATTATCAAAATATATTTACGTGAAGCTATTAATACTAATAAAAACTCCGGTGCTATTGTTGTTGTAGAACGTGTTAAGGATGCTATTAAACTGCAAGATTATTTTAACCGTCAAAGTAACAATGATGTAGCTTTAGCCATTTATGGATTTAATCCAAATGAGTGTGCTTTAAATAAAAATAAGAACACAAATTACACTAAATGCATACAACAAATAAAAAATAATTGTCCTTTCACAAATAGTTGTCGTTTTCATAATCAACTATACGATATGTCACAATATCCTATTATCATTATTACTACCAAACGACTAAGTCTACTAAATTCTTCACTAAATAATTACAAAGACTTTTATGTAAATGAACACAAATATTCGCGTGAATTACTCATTATTGATGAGAAGCCCTTATTGCATAATATTTATTCTTATACCTATGATACTTTTCTCAATCATTCAAACGAGATAAGAGAAGGTTTGGAAGATATTTTTAATTGCGAGAATCCAGTGTTGGATGAATTTAATGCTGCATTTAATATTGTTAATTCTGCCTTCAACTCTGATGAAAAATCGAGAGTATTTTTGCCACCATTAAATTCCGCTTTTACTTTTAGCGATGAGTTTAATAAACGATTCTCAAATAGCTTTGATTACAGTGATTCAGTATTTTCATTAAAAGAATTCATTGAATCGATTATTAAGTACGGTGGTCATAGAAACAATTACAACTCAGAAAAATGCTCACTAACAACAGCTCATTTAATCAAATATTCAGTTTTTAAAAATTTTAAAACAATTATATTCGATGGAACAGCATTAATTGATATGGATTATATTCATGAAAATTATCATATGCTGGATTTAAAGCCGCTTCGTCAATATGATAGTTTACAATTCCACTTACAAGATAATCTAAGTAGTTCAAAAACTTCACTGAAACGAGTGATTAAATCTTTATGTAATGATGTTAAATCGGTAGCAAAATCCCATAGCAATTCTTACATTTATTTTCCCGTGTACAAACAATTCTATAATGAAATTATTTCAGAATTTGAAAATACTCAATTCTACAATCAAATTAAATTTGCAAGTTTTGGCTCAACTAAAGGTAGCAATGACTTCAATACTTGTGATGTAGTAGTCCTTGGGGGCATTTTACACAAAGGAGAAGATTATTATATCGCTAAATCCCATTTAATTTATTCATTAAACGATACAAGTATAAGTAGTTTACAATGCTCAAATATCAAAAATAAAAGACGTTTTAATGATAATAAAATTGAAGTATATAAGATAATTAGTACATTAGTAGATTACACCCAAGAAATAAAAAGAAGTAATCAACGTAACAATAGTACTGCCATGTCGTGTAACATCTACATTTTTGACAATGACCCTATTTTTCTAAATTTATTAACATCTGTTTGTTTTCCAAAATCTCAAAGAATGGAATGGTATCCACAGAAATTAATTTCATCAAAAATATATAATCAAACTAACAACGATAAAATACAAGGTCTCTGTAATTATCTTGAAGCCAATAAGGACAGATTAATGATTCCTTTCCAAGAAATTAAGGAAGCCTTAAAAATTACCAATAAACAACAGTTCTCTAACTTAATGAAAAACCATAATGTCATGGCATTCTACTCGTCTTTACATTTCGAAGTAAAAAAACATCCTGACAATAAGCGAACAAAAATTCTTCAAAAAATCCACTAAAAATAGTACACAGTTTTCTATAAATATATATTTTATAGAGCTGTGTACTTTTTATTAGAGCAATCTTTGTTTCGTATCGTAAATATTTTTTAATCCAATTTGCTGTCTAGTACAGTACAACAAGTTCTCAAAAGTCAACTTTATAAATTAGCTGTAAATGCTCCCCCAATAATATTGACATCATCTGTCTTGCACCCTATCATGAAGCCAGAATTGAGGACAACGGCTTGGTGCAAAAATGACTGCCTATGTTTCAGAAACTAATTGAATAGAATCTAAAACATAGACAGCCATTGCAACATGAATCCGTCATATGAGGTATCCGTTTATGTATGCCCTTGTTAATGTGAGATTCCTCTCAATGTATCTACTATCCACTTCTGCCCCGATAGTGTATATAACCCGTTTACATGCCCTCTACATGCAACGCAAATGCTTATCCTACTGTTATGAGGAACTCGGCAACAATTACAAACTGTGATACATCCTGCAAGCCCGTAAGCCTTCAGACCTTCCACTCCTAGCCTTTAATGGTCGCTAACACCATTCAGATACCAAAGCCAACAAGGAAGCTCCTAGTGGTATCCTAGACGTTTGTGTGCAATGGAAACGTCATAACCTGACCAGTTTTATTTATGATTGGTGTTAATGGGCAACCACCAATGAGCCGCTTCCTTCCCCTAAAAAAGACAATAAGAAACTAGACCTTTGCATATCTACTTTTTTTCAAGTAGAATGAAGGCATATATTGAGGCTCTATTTAGTTGTATTTGCGTGCTGCTAATTGAGCTTTGAGAGTGTGCTATTGCGAGTAGCCGCTCTCTTTTTTATTTAATACCAAAATCATTTAATGGACTGTGTAACCGTCCTATCTCCAAAATACTGTCCTGCTCTAACCCCCTTAAATATTTGGCTGTCATTTGCGTATCAAAGTGTCCTAATAAGCGACTAAGACTATAAACATCTATGCCGTTCCTTAACTGCTTCTGGGCAAAATAATGGCGACAATCATGTGGTGAACAACGAATCTCTTCTCGCACTCCTACATTGTTGCAATGCTCTTTTAAAATCTTGTTAATGCGAGAACGATGCATCTGCATTGCACATTGGTCTAGGAAGTAATAATCTGCTACTTCATCTAGATGCTTATGGCTGAAACGCTTCAATTTCGCTTCTTCGAACTTTCGCATATACTTTCGCATCGTTTTACTAATATAAACAAGACGTTGTTTTGAGCCTTTACCATGAATTAAAATATGTCTTGCTGAAATATCCTGCTCTCTAATACCACATAGTTCTGACACACGAATACCAGTATCAAATAACATAATTAAAATGAGCTTGTCTCGGATGTTAGAATATGTTTCTTCCTTCACATCATTAATAATCCGTTTCACTTCTTCATCATTGAATGTCACTATGACTTTCTTTTCTTCCTTCAAGCTCTTTATTCGTCTAAGTGGATTTGCCATTTCATCAACGAACTCTTCGTCTATCAAATAATTGAAGAACACCTTAAGCGTTGCGATATTGTTATTGATGGTGATAGGCTTTTCGCTCCCTAGTTGCTGTCTATGCTGTATATACTTCTTAATGTGTATTGGTTGAACATCCTCTACTTCCAATATGCCTAGCTCATCTTTCATAAACTCCTGCCACCTTGTCAGCCGCCAAATACACATCTCTACATACCTTGGTTTACGACCTCGAATTTGTTGATTGAGCTTGAAATCATCTATTAGCTCTAAAATTTTTGTCACAAAAAAAGACCCCCTTTCATTCACAAATAGTGTGAATAAAAGAGAGTCTTATTTTGAAATAAAGTTGTTGCGGGTGACACAAAATCACACTCACAAACACCTTACAAAAGCTGTTGTATCAACGTTCTAAGCACCTTAGGAATAAAGCCCTATTCCCATTCAATCGTCGCTGGTGGCTTAGAAGTAATATCATACAGCACACGGTTTACGTGCTTCACTTCATTTACAATACGTACAGAAATCTTTTCTAATACGTCGTAAGGGATACGTGCCCAGTCAGAAGTCATGCCGTCGATTGATGTTACGCCGCGGATACCGATTGCGTAGTCGTACGTACGACCATCGCCCATTACACCTACTGAACGGATGTCTGGTAATACCGCAAAGTATTGCCAAATGTCGCGCTCTAGACCTGCGTTTTTGATTTCTTCACGTAGGATCGCATCTGCTTCACGTACGATGTCTAATTTTTCTTCTGTTACTTCACCAAGTACACGGATACCAAGACCAGGACCTGGGAATGGTTGACGCCATACGACTGCTTCTGGTAAACCAAGCTCTAAACCTAGAGCACGTACTTCGTCTTTGAATAATGTATTTAGTGGTTCGATTAACTCGAACTTCATGTCTTCTGGTAATCCACCTACGTTGTGGTGAGATTTAATTGTTTGCGCTGTTGCTGTACCTGATTCGATGATGTCTGTGTAAAGAGTACCTTGAGCTAAGAAGTCCATGTTCTCTAATTTTGCAGATTCTTCGTCAAATACATAAATGAATTCGTTACCGATGATTTTACGTTTTTGTTCTGGATCAGACACACCTTTTAGCTTGTTCATGAAACGTTCACGTGCATCGATTTTGATCACTTTCATATCGAAGTCTTCTGTGAAAGTTTTCATCACTTGCTCTACTTCACCTTTACGGTTTAAGTTGTGGTCTACGAACATACAAGTTAACTGATCACCGATTGCTTTGTGGATTAATACCGCTACAACCGAAGAGTCCACGCCGCCTGATAATGCGCAAAGTACTTGCTTGTTGCCTACTTGCTCGCGGATTTTTGCGATTTCGATTTCGATGAAGTTAGCCATTGACCAGTCGCCTTTTGCCTCACATACATTGAATACGAAGTTTTTCAGTAAGTCATTTCCGTATACAGAGTGACGTACTTCTGGGTGGAATTGTACTGCATAGAATTTTTTCTCTACATTCGCCATTGCTGCGATTTCACAAGATGCGCTTGTTGCGATCACTTCAAAGCCAGCTGGTACTTCTGTTACGTGGTCACCATGGCTCATCCATACAACTTGCTCTTTTGGTAGGTCGCCGAATAATAAGTTATCTGTTGTCACTGTTAATTCAGCTTTACCGTATTCACGCGTTGCTGCGCTTTCTACTTTTCCGCCGTTTGTATGAGCCATTAGCTGCATACCATAGCAAATACCTAAAATCGGTAAACCTAGTTCGAAAATGGCTGGGTCTACTTTGAATGCATTGTCGTCATACACTGAGTTTGGACCGCCTGAGAAGACAATCCCGACAGCGTTCATTTCTTTAATTTCATCTGCTGTAATTGTGTGTGGGTGTAATTCTGAGAATACACCAAATTCACGAATACGACGTGTGATTAATTGGTTAAATTGGCTACCAAAATCAAGCACGACCACTTTTTGTTGCTCTTTTAATAAAGGAGTTGACACGTTTTCCACCTCTTCTAATATTGATTGCCTCATGTATAAAAGCTTGTTTAATTTGGCTAGTAGCTTCCATCTATTCCTTTAGATTTCACCGTTTAGCTTATTGTGTGCTGCATCGCACAATTAAACACTTTATTATAAAAAAACGCGAAAGAATACATCCCCGCGTTCATCTACAAGTATATAAAGGTAGGCCGTCCATTTAGTCCATGCGACAACCTACCGTCATAGATAAGTTATTTAAGGTAACTTAGTAGAAACATCCGAACCGTATTATCGGACTTATATGAAGGCACAGTGATTATTGATTTTCTCTAAATTTTACTCTTTAATCCCTGTAAAATCAACCGGTTGTGCGATTGATTAAATATTCCCAACTTTCTTTAATTTCATCAAAATTAAAGTTCGTCGTGTCTTTACTGTAAATCGTTTTTTCATGTAAGTCTGTAATTTTAGACATATCGTTCGTGCCGAAATAGTCGTCCACACGCGCAGCAAAAGCTTGCAGCGTTTCACTGGACCCTCGTTTGAGTCCGACGCTTTCCAGTTGTTTTAACAACACTTTATACGATTTTTGGAGCGTTGTCGCGTTAGCCGGTTGTCGGCGCTGTCTGCTGACATGCATTTTCACTAACAACTTCCGTCGATTTCTAAATAATAGATAACCAACGCCTGCTAATGCGAGTAGTGCGAACACAAGCCACTTCCAATCAATGCTGATACTTTGCTGCTTTTTGGCTTTTTCTTGTTGTACCGCTTGTTCCTCGACTTGTTGTTCCTTCAGCTCTTGTTGCTCTTTCTCTTGTTCGAGTAATAATTCCTCTGACTGCGTTGTTTCAAGATCAAAGTTAATATCTGCCTGATTGACAAAGCCAATTGTCGGTTCAAATGGCATCCAGCCCACGCCGTCGATATACGCCTCTACCCAAGAGTGTGCGTCATTGTTTTCAATTTCAAAAACACGTAACTCCTCGTCAAAGCGCCCTGTTTCCGTCCCATTGGCAAAACCTTTTACCCAGCGTGCTGGGATGCCGATGGAGCGAAGCATGACGACCATCGATGTCGAGAAGTTATCACAATAGCCGATTTTCGTTTCAAATAAAAACTGATCGACATAGTCTTGCGCTTCTGTTGGGATAGCCACATCTTTTGTGTCATACGTAAAGCCGTTTCGTTTGAAATACTGCTCAATCGCACGTGCTTTATCGTAGCCCGTTTTATGGTTTTGTGTAATATCAAAAGCTAATTGTCGTACGCGTTCTGGCAACTCAGCTGGTAATTGTAAATAATGTTCGTCCACAGTACTTAATTCCGACGCTGTCACCGGCGTTTTCAGCTCGGTATAGCTATATTCTGGCGTACTATAACGGATACTATAGCTATCTACAGGTGTATCCATACTGCCTAATTTTGTTGTTAGGCGTTCCGTTATGCGATTGAACTGCAGTGTAATGCCTAGTTGCTCAGTAGAAAAATTCGTTATACCATACGGTTGTAATACATAAGCCTTACCAACGACTGCTGGAAATACGTCCGCACGCTTCCTATCGCCTTGCTCATTATAGCCGACCGAATTCATAACATTGCCGTCTGTAATTTCAAAAAGCGAATATAAATCGGACGTCGACTCCCAGCCTTTCCCCGTGTATAAATCTTTCGTTTCCACACGCCAATATTGACGCTCTGGTGCGTGCACGTAAAATACGACCGTATCATCGCCTTCAAACGACCCGCCAAGACGGCTATCATCTTCCCCAAGCCCAACCTTGGAAATAGCTGCACCACCTGAACCAGCAGTACCAGATAAACTTTTAATATACGGCACTGGGTCTGGCCATTGCGGTGCTGCTTTCGGTAGTAAAATGGCGACCATCCCTACCACACCAATTGCCAAGGTAATCGGTAAAATGTAGCGCATATATTTATAAAACGCAAAGGAAGTTCCTGTTTCAACGATTAAACGTTTCATATACAGGAAGGCTGTCATAATCAGACCTAACAGCACGACTTTCACAATTGCCATTGCACCGTTATACGATGTAAACGTATCGAGTGTCGCAATGAAAAATACCGTTAAGACGAAGAAATAAAATATCGTCATACGGACGGTTAACCAATGATGAATCAAATAAATGAGCATCCAAATAAGCAAGAAAAAGAGCACGGAGCGGAATGGATCGGTCACGCCCTCCCATTGCCCCGCGAATAATACTTCTACGTTACGCTTTATATCGATCTGTAAAAATTGTAAGCCTGCCGCGCTCCATAGTTTTTCCTCACTATAAACATGCACAATAAACCAAGCAATATACGTAAACTTTACGAGCCACGATACAACAATCGGTGCTTGGAATAGATTTAACACAAATGCTAGAACAATAAATAATAACAAGAGATTTAAATGTCCTGTTGATGTTAATTCGACAACAGGTACTAACCATTCACGTAAAATAAAAAATAGAATGACATAGTACAAACTTAACTCCACATAATGCATCACATCTTTTTTCACGGCTTATTCACCTCCGCGAAGGCATGATTGAACATCTCTTTCGTTACATAGACGACTTTCGCATTCATAAAGCGTGGTGCTGCGCCTTTTTGTGCTTTATATTGTTCCGTCGATACGACAACAAAGCAGACAACAGCACGCGCATATTTTGAGCTATTCATTAAAAATATTTTTAGCTCATCGGTTATGTGTCCCGTTACGAAAAGAAGAATCGAGTTATTTAATTGGCGTTCATTGCGAAGTAACATGTCCATGGAAGACTCTGTATTCGGAGTAACCGTCGCTAAATGCTGCATCACATTTTCAAATTGGGCTTCCGTTCGTACGGCCGGGTAAAATACACAACGCTCTGCTTCCGATAAGAAGGCGACATCCCCATGCTTTTTCACAATCGCCTTTAACATGGACGCTGTCAATTCGACCACTTCCTCAAAATGCTGCGTTGTGGCACAATCCATATACAAAAATAAGCTTTGCGATTGTCGATCCTCAAACTCTTTCGTACGAAGCTCCCCGTTTTTCGCAAAGGACTTCCAATGAATCCAAGAGAAACGATCGCCCGGTTGATAATCGCGGACCCCTGTCACCATCGTCGTATCCTTCACGATAGCATATTTCGCTGCGACAGCACCTTGGTCATACTGCATTTGCAATGACGTATACGGCATATCAACCGTTTTCGGATACACAAGCAGGCGGTCCGGTTGTGCAATCACTTTTTTTCGAACAACCCAACCAAAAAAATCTGTGACGGTCATCTCTAAAGCTGAAAACATATGCTCCCCGCGTTGCAAGTTTTCTAGCTCATACGTCCACTCGAAATGTCGCTTCCAGCCGACTAAAAATAAGTTGCTCGAACGTCCCCCCGCGATATGGTAAAATCGCTCATCCATATCTAGTTCCCGTACGACAAGGAAAACAAACGGGAAAAGCGACTTATTGTCAAAACGGACGGTAATCGTAGCAGTATCGCCGCGCTCTCGTGTTGCCGGTGTAATATCACGTGTTACATTGTCGATGCGTAGCGGGATGATCGCGAGCGTCAACGAGTACAGCAAGAAAGGCAACACCGTAAAGAATATAAACCAACTAACAAAGCCACCCTGGAACATCGCAAAACAAAATGTTAACACGAGTAAACCGATGACCGTAAAAAAACGGCCAGTTTGCCGCATCATTTTTACTGTTGCTTTCATGAATCCGTAAACCTTTTCACCGGCACAAAAATTTGCTCGATCACTTGCGCTATGACTTGCTCCGGCTGGATTCCTTCGTAGCGGGCTTCAGGCGTTAAAATTAAACGATGGCTAAACACAAACGGCGCTAAATACTTGATGTCGTCTGGTTTGACAAAATCACGGTTTTGCATAAACGCATACGCTTGCGCTGCTTTCATCAACGCAATGGATGCACGTGGACTCACACCTAAATACACTCTTGGGTGCTGGCGTGTCGCTCTTGCAATATCGACAATATAACTTTTCACACCATCTTCTATATACACTTGCTGTACAGCGTGTTGTAGCTCACGTAGCTCATCAATCGTCATAACCGGTGTAATTTCTTCAATCGGCTTTTTATTTTCTGCACGGCGTAGTATTTCAATCTCTTGCTGTGCTGTTGGATACCCCATTCTCACTTTCAATAAAAAGCGGTCTAGCTGAGCTTCTGGTAGTGGATACGTCCCTTCATATTCAATGGGGTTTTGTGTCGCCATCACGAAAAATGGCTTCGGAATTTCGAGCGTTTCCCCATCAATTGTGACAGAGGCTTCTTCCATTGCCTCTAGTAATGCCGCTTGTGTTTTCGGCGATGTCCGATTAATTTCATCCGCTAAAATAATATTGCCCACAATCGGACCTGGTCGAAATTCAAATTGTAATGTCTTTGGATTATAAATCGACACACCGACTACATCTGACGGCAGCAAGTCTGGCGTAAATTGAATCCGTTTAAAATCCGCACCAACCGACTTTGATAACGACCGCACCATCATCGTTTTTCCGACACCCGGTACGTCTTCTAGCAGGACATGTCCCCCTGCTAATAACGCGACAATGCTAAGCTCTGCAATGTCACGTTTTCCTATCATGACTTTTTCTATATTGTGAATGACAGCCTGTATTTGTTGCTGCATCGATAAACCCCCTCAGCGGTAAATAACAATTTTTTGCATTTTTCAAACTAATGTAAGCATAACGAAAACACTTGGGGAATACAACTTATACCCCGTCTTATGCATGAAAACGCTCTTCTTATCATATAGAAATTCCTTAGCCGATAGGAATCGGAAACCGTTGGAGAAATACGCAGTTTGCAGGGAAAGAGGGGGTTTTTGTAACTTTTAGGCGAGCCATCTTAAGAAAAGCGTAAGCGCCCACTCTAGCCCCGACATGCGTGGGAGATAGGCTCACAGTGTGCTTGCACACGAAGAGACTTTCGAAACGTCACGAGGGGCTGGTCCGCTTGCGCTAGACACGCTTTCAATTTGAAAAATTTATACTTTCTTATCTTTTTAAAAAGGGTGTTCAGACAGTTTTCCCTTTCTGAACACCCTTTTAAGGCATATATCATTCCATACAACGCTTACCACTAAACGCTATCGTTACAAATAAACGCATCGATTTTGTTATTTAATGTAGTCGCTGCCTTTGTCGGAATTTGATGATGTACTGCTAGAAAAACCAACTTATTAGATGGTAACTTTTCATGTAACATACGGGCATATGGATGAAATGATTTATCTTTTGTACCATAGACAAGCAAAATAGGTACCTGAATGTTTTGAAGCTCGCTCGTACAACGATAATTCACACTATACTCATAATATTGCCTAATATTCCGCGCATGACCACAGATCGCTTCTCCGTGCAGTTTCCTAAACATTTGTCGATTGTTCGCATTGCCCCGTGTAATGATACGTGATAAAAAGGGTAACGCCTTACGATTAGCTAATGTTATCGCCATCGATATACGTTGCCTTAGCCATGCATCCTTTACCTCTGACATCCCACTAATGACGATACCACCCAATGCCCTATCCGCATGCGCCAATAAAAATGCTAGCGTAATCGTGCCACCTGTTGAATAACCACCAATAAACGCTTTCTCGATTTGTAACGCATCTAATAAGCAAATGATATCTTCCACAATGAGCGAATAGGTGAGCGGTTGTTCGGAATAGACACTTCTGCCGTGCCCTCTCATATCAAATGTAATGACTTTATATTTTTTCGATAACTGTTCTACTTGATATATGAAATTGGCGCTTGTCAGTAATGGCGGATGGATCAACACAATCGGTATGCCCTCACCTTTGACCGTATAATACATATGACTTCCTTTTATATTTAACATTGGCATAGCATCGTTCACCTCAAAGCCTAGTATGGATTGTGTAGGTGAAAATTATTGATGAGGTTGTACTTCACTTAACCCAATTTTTGATAGCCATAATTGTTCTAGCTCCGTGAAGCCGTGTTCTTGTAATAATTGTTGCAGCTCTCCTGCCACGAGTACCGAGCCTTCATGTAAAACGATGACATCATCTGCTAGTTGCTCCGCAAACGACAGCATATGCGTCGAAAAAATAATCGTACTCCCGCGTTCCTTTTCTGCGCGAATAATATTTTTGAGTTCCGCAATCCAGTACGGGTCCAGTCCATTCGTCGGCTCATCCATAATGAGTAAACCGTCCCCGCCAAGTAAACTTTGCGCTAAGTTCAGACGTTGGCGCATCCCTTTTGAAAAATGGCGTACTGTCTGTTTTTGCACTTCAAATAACCCAACTCGTTTCAAGACATGCTGTTGCTCTTCTTTTGTTGCTTTCTTTAAAGAGGCTAATAGTTTCAACACTTCTGCCGCTGTTAATGTATTCGGAAAATCGACATCGTCTGGCATATAGCGAATTGGTTTCTCTTCATGCCAAACGAGCTGCCCTTGCTGCGGCATTTCTTGCTTTGTCAGCATGCGAATGAGCGTACTTTTCCCTGCCCCGTTACCGCCTGCCAGTGCAATAATACGCCCTTTTGGAATGTCAAATGTCGCTTCATGTAGACCGCGCCCGTTCCCGTATACTTGCTTCAATCCTTGCGCTTGTACAATCATTTCTTCACCCCATTTTTCCGTAGCACATAGATGCTAGCCATGAGCGGTACGACGACCCATGCGATGGTCACGACAGTAAAGACGACCATCCCTAGCCCTGATTCATAGAAGGCGATGATATCGTAATACGTTGGGCCAAGTACCGTTGCTTGATCAGCTAACACAAAGTATGCAAAGCGCAGCCATTCCACTGGATTAATATGCATCATCACAATCGTGAGCTTTTGCAATACATGGCCAGCGACAATCGTGCCAACCGCCATTAACATATACGATAGAAGCAACAATAACAATGCCCACACGACAAGTGAAATCGCCAGCGCATATAACCGATTTTTCGCGACACTTCCGATAAAAATTGATAATGCTGAACTAATGACGATTAAACAAAGGGCTAACACAACAAAAGCGAGCGGTAAACGTACACCACCCAACACACCACCAAGTAGGAGCACCACACCAAATGCAAATGCAATAATAAAGAAGAACGCGCCACATAGGGCAATAAATTTCCCGATAATATATTGCGAAAGTGTCAGCGGGTATGTTTTTAATAGAGAAAACCAGCCCGATTCAATATCCCCTGCGATGCTCATACTGCCGATTGTTAGTGCAAAAAGCGGCAGCAAAAATAATAATAAGTTTAAAAAGGACGCCGTTTGACGCGTAAACCCTTCCACATCAGGTAACGCCATTTGCTGAATCATCACGATGGCCACAAAGACAACTGCGAATAAAAGTGCGACGAGTAACAGCCATTTACTACGAAGCATTTGTCGCCATTCAAGTGTGATGAACATACGTTGAATCAATGATGAACGCCCCAATTAAATGTTTTCAAATCATCAAATGCTAGCATTTCCCCGTCGCCTTCACTCGCCATATATTGCTCTGCTTCTTCTTTCGTTTTAAACGCTAGCACACCGTAGTTCATCGGTGTCCAGTAATCTTTTGAGTAAATATATGTAGCTGTTTTGACATCAATCCATTCGTTGTCCGTCATATCCTTCATAAACATCGCGCCCACTTCTGATTCTTCCGTGCCTTCTAGAAACTCCATTAAACAACCAATATCATCAAACATTTCATAGTCTCCATTTTTAAACACAAGCTGTGCTGCGTAGTCCTCATGCGCAATACTCATATTACACACTTTACAAATATCGGTTTCTGGATTTACCTCTTTTGGCTCATACGTTTTTTCCGAGCAACCTACAAGTAATAATACCGCTATTAAAATGAACCATTTCCATTTCATATGCTGACACTCCTTCTATATACGACTATACATCCAATAAGTAATAATAATCCGATCACGAGCTGCGGTAACTGCAGCTGGAACGATGTTGTGTGTCCTTGATTTTTCGTTGTTGCAGGCGATTCATCGACGAGCAACACTTTCGATGTGGTGTTCGTTTGTTTATCAATTGTATTGAGCAGCACGACACTCGGGGATTCAATGAAGTATTGGTATACCGGCTTTCGCACCATCCATTGCCCAAAGCTTTGCAACGCAACATACGCCTCGTCTCCCGTACCATTATCGTCTAAGTCAATGCCGTTATAATCATCATAATAGTTGTTTACTAAATGTAGCCCTTGCTGATCGGAGCGAACATTGACAAGATTGCCCATGAACTGATTTTGCATCGCTGTATTCGACTCTTCTGAACGGACCGATTCCAGTGCCGTTTGATTCATGTGAAACGTATTTTCTAATAGCTCTACATCCATCGTTTTTTGCACACTCACCCCAATACGATTGCCCTCGATGTTGTTCGATTGGAGTAGTGTATTTTTCGTATCATATAATGTAATCCCTGTCCCATTAAAACCATCCTGATAAGACACATCATTCTGTTTTACCTGGATATTTTCCGTCATCATCACCATGAGCCCCGTCACATTTTGTGTATACATGTTGCGGCGAATATCACCGTTCTCACTATACATAAAATGCGTGCCGTAACGACTATTCGTCACCGTATTTTCGTGAATCGTAATATGTTGGACACCTTCAATATAAAAACCGTCTTGCACGGAATTGATCGTGTTTTCGAACAGTTCAACCGAGGCACTATTATAAACCCCTATTCCATTTCCCTTTTTGGCATAATGCTTCGCGTTTCCCTCAATCTCAAGAGAGCTGAATAACAAATGTTGCGAATTATACGCTTGAATACCGGTATCCACACCGCGCATGTTAATGTTGGAAAGCTTAACCTCATTCGAGCGGCGCACCGTAATGCCTGTCCCGAGCGTTTCAATGTCGATACCGCGAACAGCGACATCACTGGCGTTTTCAATCAAAATAGCAGGGGTATCCGCATGTGCCTTAATAACGGTCCCTTTCTCTCCTTCTAGAAAAATGGATTTCGTGATGACAACATTCCCTTCGTATACACCCTTTTCAAGTTGAATGACACTTCCTTCTTCCGCTGCATCAATTTGCGATTGCAAATCCACTGCTTGCGCGGCTCCTGTCGATGCGCCCGTGATGCACAATAACAAAAGCAGCAAAACTATTTTTTTCATGCCCTCACCTCACATAACGCCGAAAAGACTAGAAGAAATTCTTCTAGTCGCCTCGGATTAATGATTATGGTCTTCTTCCATTGTTGAATCATCCATATTACTTTCATCTGAATGATTCATATCCATCGAACCTTCTTCAGCCATATTTTTCATCTTTTCTTCACGTCGTTTTTTCGCCGCATCTTTGATTGTTTGTAGCTCTTCTACATGAGCTGTTGGATTTTCTTCGATATATTTGTCTGCATCAGCCTTGTCCACGAAGTAGATGTAACCCCAGTTCATCGGTGATTTTATTTCCGTTTTCACGATTGTCACATCTTCTACTAAAGCCCAGTCTAATGTGTTGTAGTCACGTACATATTTATCGTTTTCTTCATTATTCGCTAGTTCAGCATTTAATAAACAACCAATATCATCGTAGAAAGCGATCGAACCGTCTGCTTTAATCGCTTGCGCTGAGAATACACCAAGTTCATGTTCTTTTGTGTATACTTTCATATTACACATTTCACAAATCGTATCCTCTGTTGGCTCTTGTAATCGTGGGTCCGCCAGTGATGCTACTTCTTCTTGCTTAACGATTGTGGATGCATCTTCTTCTACTTCTGTTTGTGGTGCTGCTGTATCTTCTTCTTTGGAAACTTCTTCATTGCCACATGCAGCAAGTGCCATTACGATACCTGTTGCTACAAGTACATGTTTAAATCTTTTCATCTTTTAAACCCCTTTTCATTCATATCCTATCTGCTTATTACTTTACTAGGTATTTGTGAAATAAAATGAAAGTTGATGTGAAATGTTTGAAAAACTTTTTATAAATAATTCCATTTTTCATTTTTATCTCTTTTTATGACCCGATACCCCTTCGTTTTGCTCCCATACAATGCTAACAATAAAAAAATCACCTAAACACAAATGGTTCAGGTGATTATATAGACGTACGGTACGTATGATGACGACGTTTCATATTGTTAAGATAGTTAATGTTGAGCGATTGGTGCAATAAGTGATTACGTACTATCGTCACTGTATCTGCATCAAACTGAATCCCTTTAATTAATACATGCTGTTTTTTATTGACGAGCACAGGTTTCGTGGCCGGTGCTTTTTTCTGCTTCTTTTGCTTTTTTTGCTGTCGCTCATTGAAATGTTCAAGTGAGCTACCATCATTAAATAACGTAAACGCTTCTTCCGTTTCTAAATAGCGTTTCGCATTGCGATAGGTGCTTGATGCGGCCATACTGACACGCGATGTTCTCATTGTACCACCCCTCCATTCTCTATTGTTCTTAGGTATTTGTATCGACAAATATTCCTATAAATAAAGAAAACCGCACTAGATTTTTTCTAGTACGGCAAAAAGTCATTATTTATTTCCAAAAATCATCAAATATGGTAATCGGTAAGTGGCGTTTATGCTGTGAACGTACATAATGCCCCTCTAACACTTCACGCGCTTCTTTCGGGATTTCTTTTCCTTCTAAATAATCATCAATTTGCTCATACGTGACCCCAAGCGCCGCTTCATCTGGTAAGGATGGTCGCTCTTCCTCTAAGTCAGCCGTCGGTATTTTCAAATAAAGATGTTCAGGACAGTTGAGGTGCGCTAAAATCTGTCTGCCCTGGCGTTTATTTAAACGGAAAATAGGCATTAAATCTGCGCCACCGTCCCCAAACTTTGTGAAGAACCCTGTAATCGCTTCTGCTGCATGATCTGTTCCAAGGACAACGGCACTATTCATCGCCGCAATCGAGAATTGCACCTTCATGCGTTCTCGTGCCTTTTCATTCCCTTTAGCAAAGTCGCTTAGCTCAACACCCGCGTCTGCTAACGCACGAACACTCGCATCGACCGCTTTTTTAATATTCACGGTATAAATTTGATCAGGCTGAATAAAATCAAGCGCGTCTTGGCAGTCTTGTTCATCTGCTTGCTCCCCATACGGGAGACGTACGGCCATAAATGTATATTTCTTTTCGCCCGCTTCTTCGTTTAGTTCATTCACCGCTAATTGGGCAAGCTTGCCTGTTAATGTTGAATCTTGTCCACCACTAATGCCTAATACAAAGCCTTTTACGAAGCTATGTTTTTTTGCATATGCCTTCATAAAATCAATGGATTTACGTATTTCTTCTTCTACATTAATTTCTGGTAATACATGTAACTCTTCGATAATTCGCTTTTGTAGATCCGACATCACTCACCGCTCCTTTTTATTCAAATTATCGCTTTTCCATCACTTCAACCATTTCACGCACTTCTTGAATATTGCGCATTTTGTTATCCCAACATTTTTGACTTAAATCAATCGGGTACTCTTCTGGGTTGAGTGAACGTTTATATTCGTCCCATAATAATTCTAAATTATCAAATGCATACTGGCGCATTTCCCACAGCGATGGATTGTTATACACAATGTTACCGTCTTTAATGACTTCTACATGCAAATCTTTCGCTTCAAAGTTTGTCACAAATTTTGAGACAAATGTATGCACAGGGTGGAACATTTTTAAATGTTCTTCTGCCTGTGGATTTTCATCTGACATCGCAATATAATCGCCTTCTGATTTACCATTTGTTTTATTAATAATGCGGTAAACACGCTTTAATCCTGGTGTTGTTACTTTTTCAGCATTGGCAGAAATTTTAATTGTATCTTCCATTTCACCTTTTTCATTTTCAATCGACACCATTTTATATACAGCACCTAAAGCTGGCTGATCGTAAGCGGTAATCAACTTTGTCCCAATGCCCCACATATCGACGCGCGCGCCCTGTGCTTTTAAGTTTAAAATCGTATACTCATCTAAATCATTTGAGACGATAATTTTGGCATCCTGGAATCCAGCCTCATCTAACATACGACGGGCTTCTTTTGATAGGAAGGAAATATCGCCACTATCTAAACGAACACCGATAAAATTGATTTGATCTCCTAATTCCTTCGCCACTTGAATCGCGGTTGGCACACCCGATTTTAATGTGTTGTATGTGTCGACTAAAAATACGCAATCACGATGACGTTTTGCATACGAATGGAACGCATCATAATCATTTTTGTATGCTTGGACAAGTGCATGAGCATGTGTACCCGCTACTGGTATGCCGAAACGTTTCCCCGCTCGGACATTCGACGTCGATTCAAAGCCACCGATTACAGCTGCACGCGCCCCCCAAAGCGCTGCATCCATTTCCTGTGCACGACGCGTACCAAACTCCATCGCTACCTCATCTTTTACAATTTGTTTAATACGACTCGCTTTTGTAGCGATTAACGTTTGGAAATTGACAATATTCAATAAGGCCGTCTCTACTAGCTGCGCTTCCACTAATGGCGCCTCGATACGGACAATCGGCTCATTCGCAAAGACCAGCTCTCCCTCTACCATTGAGTACATCGAGCCCGTAAAACGAATATCTTTTAAATAATTTAAAAAATCTTCTTTGTAACCTAGTTCTTCACGTAAATACGCCATATCCGATGCTGTGAAATGGAAGTTTTTTAAGTAGTCGAGCATACGCTCCAGTCCTGCAAATACAGCATAGCCATTTCCGAATGGCAATTTACGGAAATAAAGTTCGAATACCGCTTTCCGATTATGGATACCTTCCGCCCAGTAACTTTCTGCCATATTGATTTGATATAAATCTGTGTGCAGTGTTAAGCTATCGTCTTCATATCTTGCTTTCATTAAAAAAAGTCCCTTCTTCCGAAACATAATTAGTCCTAGTATACACCATTTAATCCGTTACGAGGCATGAAACATCTCAGCCCACTTTCTATTGTAAGTTTTTGTTACATATTTTCATGTGAATACCGATTCACTACGATTTCTTTTACCTATACTTTCTTTTAAATCCTCATGCCATCAACATTTAATCGCTATATCTCACAATGCGATAAATTCCATCGAAAATACATGTCAGTTTTTATGACATACAACTATTGATTTTCACATCCACACCCTTTAACATGTTAATTAACCTAACATAAGGAGTTGTTGAGCATGAAAAAAATTGAAGCCATTATCCGTCCGGAAGTTTTCGCTGCGGTACGTGAAGGCTTAGCACAAGAAGGGATTGACGGACTAAGCATTTCTGAAATCGCAGGCTGTGGTCGCCAAGAAGGACGCACAGCACTATTCCGCGGTAATCAATATTCAATGGAATTTTCGCAAAAGCTAAAACTCGAAATGGTAGTAGATAACGCAAAAGTGCAAGCAATTGTAGACGTGATTTTGCGAGACGCCTGCACAGGTCAAGTCGGCGACGGTAAAATTTTCATTTACCCCGTCGAACAGGCCATTCGTATTCGTACAAAAGAAGTTGGCTCTGTGGCCATTGATTAAAGGAGGAGATTAATATGACAGTTGAAGCGTTAGAACTTTCGATTAACTTAGTTTGGGTAATGCTTGGTGCTATTTTAGTATTCTTTATGCATGCTGGATTTGCCATGGTAGAAGCAGGCTTTACACGTTCCAAAAACGCCATCAATATTTTAATGAAAAATGTACTCACGATTTCAATTGGCGGGATTGTTTATTTCTTAGCCGGTTATGCCATTATGTTCGGTGATACCGCCGGTGGATTTATCGGTACTTCCGGTTTCGCCTTACAAGGTGTAGACGACATCGCCCTCTTCGTTTTCCAAGCCATGTTTGCCGCAACATGTGCAACCATCATTTCTGGTGCTGTTGCAGAACGCGCAAATATCTCCGCTTATATCGCCATCGTTGTCATTATGACTTTATTTATCTATCCTGTTGTTGGTCACTGGGTGTGGCAAGGTGACGGCTGGCTGACAGCTTTAGGCTTTATCGATTTTGCCGGTTCAACGGTCGTTCACTTAACAGGTGCTGTCGGGGCATTAGTAGCAGCCGCGATGATCGGTCCACGTTTAGGGAAATATGCAGGCAAACAAATCAATGTTATTCCCGGTCACTCCATTCCTCTAGGTGCATTAGGCGTCTTCATTCTTTGGTTAGGGTGGTTTGGATTTAACGGCGCTTCAACATTAGCAGCCGATCCAGAACTCGTTCCTAGCGTTATTGCCAATACATTTTTATCTGCTTCAGCTGGCATTGTTGCAACAGCTTTTTATACAAAATTCCGCTATGGTCAAATGGATGGTTCCTTAACATTAAACGGGGCATTAGCTGGGCTTGTTGGCATTACAGCAGGTGCCGCGAACTTAAGCTTAGTAGGCGCTATCATTACTGGTTTACTAGCCGGTGTCATTTTAGTAGAAGGTGTACGCTTCATCGAATGGAAGCTAAAAGTTGACGATCCAGTTGGTGCAGTAGCCGTTCACGGGCTGTGTGGTATTTGGGGTACGTTAGCTGTCGGTTTATTCGACGTAGCTGGTGGAGGTGGTTTACTATACGGCGGTGGTGCAACACTGTTAGGCGTGCAAGCAATCGGCGTCTTAGCTGTGATCGCATGGACGGCTGTCACAGTAGCCTTGAGCTTAAGCATGATTAAATTATTCGTCCCATTACGCGTCACACGGGAAGAGGAAATCGAAGGCCTAGATATAGCTGAACACGGCTCACACGCCTACGAATTCCAACAAGATGTATTCCGCGGTCTGAGTGGTAAGAGCGATACATTTGCACAGCGCTTAACAACACTTGGGACACACGTAAAAGAAAAACAAGTATAGCTTTCTTATTACCCCAAATCTTTCAAACATAATTACCCGAAAACTTGATCCCCTCATCAAGTTGTCAAGTGCAGGCGAAGTCCCCCTAAGCTTCGTCTGCACTTTTTTAGGTTATAATGAAAGAAAAAGATATGAGGGAGACTTCATTAGAATGACAGAACAAGCAATCGAACTAAAGAATCTTTCCTTTTCGGTGAAAGACCGGATAATTTTACAAAACATTACCGGTACCTTTGCTAAAGGACGCATTACAACACTTGTCGGTCCTTCCGGTGCTGGCAAAACAACCCTACTCAAAATGTGTAACGGCCTTCTTGCGCCTACAGCCGGAGAGATTATGATCGAAGGGCAAGCCATCCATACATACGAACCGACACATTTACGACGAAAGGTTGGGATCGTACTGCAAAGCTCCCCTATTATTCGAGCGAGCGTCTATGAAAATTTAGCACTGCCGCGAAAATTACAACAAGAGACGTTACCACAAGAGGAAGCCATTTCTTTTTTAGAGGATGTCTATTTAGATGCCTCCTTTTTAACACGAGAGGCAACAGAACTATCAGGTGGACAAAAACAGCGGCTATCCATTGCGCGTACACTTGTGAATCAATCTGACATTTTATTGCTCGATGAAATTACATCTGCACTTGATCCCACTTCCACAAGAGAAATTGAAGAGCTAATTTTACATATTAATCGTAAATACGGCGTCACGATTATTTGGATTACACATAATCTTGAGCAAGCTCGGACACTCAGCGATTTCACTTGGATTATGCAAGACGGCAAACTCATCGCAAGCGGGGACGTGTCCATTCTCGAGCACTCAAATATCCCTGCGATTCAGCAGTTTTTACGCGGAGGTGCACGATGACGTACAGTACACTTTCTCTGACTTTGATTTTTGTACTCATTCCATTTGTCTTATCGAAAACATTGAAGCTTGGTCTGGAAAAAGATATTACGGTTGCAACCGTGCGCTCTATTATTCAGCTACTCGTCATCGGTTATGTATTGCATTTTATTTTTGCAACAGATAGCCCGATCTATATTTTGCTGATGATTACGGTGATGATTGTCGTCGCTACGTTAAATGCCCGAAAAAAAGGTGTCGGCATTCCCGGTATTACGTGGAAAATCGCCATCACATTAATAACGGTCGAACTTGTCACACAAGGTGTACTACTTGGACTGAATATTGTTCCTGCCACACCTCAGTACATTATTCCGATTAGTGGGATGATGATCGGCAATGCCATGGTGCTTTCAATATTATTTTTAAACCGCTTCCGTGCAGAGCTTGAGTCAAATGAAGATGAAATTGAACTTATTTTATCGCTTGGTGGTACACCCAAACAGGCGGTACATCGTCATGTAATGGGAGCGATTAAGGCGAGTATGATTCCAACGATCGAAGCCCAAAAAACAATTGGGCTTGTTCAGCTCCCTGGCATGATGAGTGGTCAAATTATCGGGGGCGCCGATCCCGTGCAAGCCGTACAATTTCAAATTTTAATTATCTTTGCGTTATTAACATGTGCGACGTTAGCGAGTGTGATTTTAGGCTTCCTCGTCTATCCGACATTATTTAACGATCGTATGCAGCGAATCGATGTGTTGAAAAAATAGCGGGTGTTATACCCTGCTATGTTATAATTTAGGTAAAGAAAGCGAGGGGTTCTAGATGGTATTACGAGATGTATTGATGAACTTGTCGGAAAACGAACTGCTCAACACAGCAGCTCAAAAATACGGCTTAAAACTTGGCGCGCAAAGTATTGTAGCAGGGACAAACGTACAAGAAATGATTGATAGCGTCAAAAAATTAAACGCGAATGGCATTGAAGCAACGATTGATCGACTTGGGGAATTCGTTGTTGATGAAACCGTTGCAACAGAAGCAAAAGATGAAATTTTAGACGTCATTGACGCCATTCACACACACAGATTACATGCACATATTTCAGTAAAACCTTCTCAAGTAGGCTTAGATATCGACATCGATTTTTGCTATGACAATTTACGCGAAATCGTCGAGTATGCCGAGCAGTATCATATTTTCGTCAATTTAGATACGGAAAATTACGAGCGACTGCAACCAACACTTGATATATTAAAAGAATTGAACAAAATATTTGATAATGTCGGCACTGCCATACAAGCGTATTTGTTCCGTTCCAAAGAAGACATCGAGCAGTTGAAAGACTGTCGCCTTCGCATCGTCAAAGGCGCTTATCAAGAGTCGGAAGAAGTGGCGTACCAAGATAAACTAGATATTGATATCAATTTCTTAGAGTTGATCGAATACCACTTATTACATGGTAAGTTCACTTCCATTGCGACACATGACCATAACGTAATCCAGCATGTGAAACGATTCGTAGCTGACCACAACATCCCAAACGATCAGTTTGAATTCCAAATGCTATACGGTTTCCGTACAGACATGCAAAAAGAACTTGCTAACCACTATCGTTTCTGTACGTATGTACCATTCGGCGAGGATTGGTACGGCTACTTTATGCGTCGTCTTGCAGAGCGTCCGCAAAATATCAACCTTGTCACAAAACAAGTATTTAACAAAAAAACAAACACATTACTCGCTGTGGCAGCAGGCGCCTTCCTTTTAGGCCGCTTATCCAAACGCAAATAACAACGAAACCAATGAAGGTTATCCGGAAATTTCGGAAGCCTTCATTTTTTATTATTTTTAGAAAACTGAATTTTCCAACAACATAACTCTTTCTTAGTGTACAATAGTTGGTAATTCATTACATCGACGCATTGAAGCGTTAAAGGAGAAAAGAAACCATGACAATTAAATTTTATTCTGGCGAAACGATCCCATTAGAAATGCACAAAGTACGCATCGTACAAAAATTAAATTTACCACCTGTGGAAGAGCGCGTAAAAGCGATGAAAGAAGCGGGTTATAATACGTTTTTATTAAAAAATGAAGACGTTTACATGGATATGCTAACAGATAGCGGTGTAAATGCCATGTCTGACCGTCAACAAGCCGCGATGCTAGAAGCAGATGATAGCTATGCTGGTTCAGCTACATTTACAAAATTAGAAAGCAAAGTCCAAGAAATTTTCGGCACAAAATATTTTTTACCAACACACCAAGGTCGTGCTTGTGAAAACATCATTTCACAAGTGTATGTAAAACCTGACACAACGGTCCCGATGAACTACCACTTCACAACATCAAAAGTACACGTAACATTAAATGGCGGTGCGGTAGAAGAAGTATTTAAAGATGAAGCATTAAACTTAGTATCCGAAGATCCATTCAAAGGAGATATGGATATCGAGAAGTTAACAACGTTAATCGAAGAGCGCGGTGCAGACAAAATCGCCTTTATCCGTGTTGAATCAGGTACGAACTTAATCGGGGGGCAACCACACTCACTTGAAAACTTAAAGCAAGTACGTGCGGTATGTAATAAGTATAATCTGAAACTTGTATACGATATTAGTTTATTAGCAGATAACTTACACTTCATTAAAGAGCGTGAGGAATCTTGTAAAGACAAATCAATTCGTGAAATCACACGTGAATTAGCCGACCAAGCAGATATTCTTTATTTCTCTGCACGTAAATTAGGTTTTGCTCGTGGTGGCGGTATTTGTACAAATAGCGAAGAAGATTACTTATTAATGCGCGAATACATCACATTATACGAAGGCTTCTTAACATATGGCGGGATGTCTGTACGTGAAATGGAAGCAATTACGGTTGGTCTTGAAGAAACAATGGATGAGCAATATATTTCACAAGGCCCTCAATTCATCGCTTATATGTCGGAAGAATTACAGAAGAAAGGTGTACCAGTCGTAACGCCTGCGGGTGGTTTAGGCTGTCATATCGACGCTTCTAGATTCTTACCACACGTGCCGCAAACAGCGTATCCAGCTGGCGCTTTAGCGGCTGCCATTTATATCGCAAGTGGCGCACGCGGGATGGAGCGCGGGACGATGTCTGAGCAACGCGCTGAAAACGGTAATGAAACATTATCTCATATGGAATTAGTACGTATGGCTATGCCGCGCCGCGTATTCACATTATCGCAAGTAAAATACGCTGTAGACCGCATCGCTTGGCTATATGACAACCGCGAGTTAATCGGTGGTATGGCATTCGTAGAAGAACCATCTGTATTACGCTTCTTCTTCGGTAAATTAGATGCAGTCACAGATTGGCCAGAACAATTAGCCGCAAAATTCCGCGAAGATTTCGGCGATAGCCTATAATTGAACAGTAAACGGTAGAGGGTTGTTCTCTACCGTTTTTTCTGTTTTGACCGGATAACTTTGTGTTTTGACCGGATACGCACATGTTTTGCTCGGATACAGCTCTGTTTTGACCGCTCACACACTCGTTTTGCTCACTTAACCTCGTTTCGACCGCATAAGCGCCTGTTTTGCTCGGATACGGCTCCTTTTTGCTCGCTTACATACCCCTTTTGACCGCATACATACTCATTTTGCTCGGATACAGGTATCTTTTGCTCGCATACACTTTGGTTTTGCTCGCTTACACACTCGTTTTGACCGGATACGGGTACCTTTTGCTCGCTTACACACCCGTTTTGACCGCTCCCCCTCAACACAAACGCAAATAAAAAAAACAGCAGGGGTATTATCCTCTGCTGTACTATTTATTCCACCCTTTATCTTTAAAGCGCTGAATGGCTTCAATTCGATTACCTACACCGAGTTTATCTAAAATCGTGGAAATATAGTTACGCACGGTCCCTGCTGATAAAAACAATTCTGCTGCGATTTCCTTCGTCGTCTTGCCTTCTGCCACAAGCTCTAACACTTGGCTCTCTCGCTCTGTTAACGGATTTTCGCTATCATCTTCATACACAAAGTCAACTAGCTCTGGTGCATAAATACGACGCCCATCCGTAATAATGCGAATGGCATTCACCAACTCTTCAATTGGGCTATCCTTTAATAAATAACCGCGCACACCTGCTTTTCGCGCACGTTCAAAATAGCCTGGACGGGCAAATGTCGTTAAAATAATAATTTTGCATGTTTCATCTTTTAACGCTTCCGCTGCATCTAACCCTGTTTTGACCGGCATTTCGATATCCATAATACAAATATCGGGGCGCAGTGTACGTACTTGTTCAATCGCCTCTTCACCGTTTCTCGCAAGGCCCACAACTTCCATATCCTCTTCCAAACTAAGTAGTGATTTCATAGCCCCGAGTAGCATACCTTGATCTTCTGCTATGACAATTCGAATCATACTTCTTCACTTCCCTTTTGATGTGTAATCGTAACAGGTATACAAATCATGAGCTCTGTACCTTGAGCCTTTTTTATGTCTACCGATCCGTTTAAAAACTCAATTCGCTCACGCATCCCCTTCAATCCACTGCCATTTAACGCAAATGTTTCCTCGTAGCCTACGCCGTTGTCCTTGACAACCAGCATAAATACATTTTCATTTCGCACAAGTTCGACAATGCATTTACTTGCGTGACTATGCTTGACGACATTAGTCACCGCTTCTTTTAAGCACATACTTATTACGTTTTCTGCTAGTACCGGCATTTGAATCGCTTGCGGATCGCCAATAAGCTCGTACTCGATTTCTGCTGCTCGTAAAATTTGTTCCACACGAAATAGCTCTTCTTCTAGTCTGACTGCTCGCATATCCGCGACTAATTCACGTACCTCTTTTAGCGCAATACTAGCAGTTTGACGAATATCTTTTATTTCACTAATCGCTTGTTGTGGGTTCTTTTCAACGAGGCGAGCAGCTAAGTCACTTTTCAACCCAATCATCGATAATTTTTGACCGAGTGTATCATGTAAATCTCGCGCAATTCGCTGACGTTCCTCGTGAATGATTAACTCTGAAATACGGTCTTTCGCTGTTTCAAGCTCGCTTTCTAAATTCTCCTGCTTATTGCGCGTATATAATGTAAACGGCAATAACACAACCCCGATGACTGCAATAATGATAAACGGTGTCTGCGATAAAAACAGTTCAAGAAAAATAAAATACCCTGCTACAATCGACAACACCGTAAAGCCAATATGAAGACCATACATAATATAAAAGCCCACTGTTTGACGGATATTGCCGATGAAAAGTGCTGTAAATAACGATAAATAAATATAGCCAAACAGCAATGTCATCACGATGTTGAGCACCATTTGAAAACTAATCCACATGTACACAAGCCCACTTTTCGATTGAAACGAAAACTTATGGCATAAAAAATAAAGCAAAATGAGTACAATGCCTAGCCCTACATAGAGCGGACTAAACGCTCTTACGATAAAGAAGAACGGCATGATACAAAAAATAATCCATATGTAAATACTAAGCCAAGGACTTTTCGGAATGATACTATACCAAGTTTGCATAAAATCCTCATTTCTTTTTCCTCTATTATAGCAAAATGGCATGTCTGAAAGTCTTTTCGGACATACCATTTTGGTAAAGAGAAACTTATGCAGCTTTTGATGACGATTTTTGGCGAGATTGAATAATCGCTTCTGCCTCTTTAAATGTCACAAACTTTTTGTGTTCAGGGTCATATAATTTGTAACGAACCGACTCTAAGCTTGTCGAAAGCGTAATTGTCGTCGCCTGTTGTAATGGCGGGATTGATTTATGCGCTTCCTCTAAATGATAGTTTGGTACACGTGGCGCTAAGTGGTGCACGTGGTGGAAACCGATATTTCCTGTAATCCATTGTAATAGCTTTGGCAATTTATAATATGAGCTTCCTTCTACAGCAGCTTTTACATAATCCCATTCTGTATCATACTCGAAATATGAATCTTCGTACGTATGCTGAATGTAGAATAACCAAATACCTAATGAGCCTGCGATAAACAATGTCACACCGTATACAAGCAGTACAGCTTGTACGCTTGTTAGCCAAGCAAGTGTACCTAAAATAACAGCCATTGTTAACGTCGTTAAATGTGTATTGATACGTTCTTTTTTCTTTGCATCGCTACGGTTAATACGATTTAAAACTAGTACCATTAAAAGTGGCCCTAAGCCAAACATCACAAACGGGTTGCGATATAAACGATATCCTAGACGTCCTAATTTCGATTTTTCCATATATTCTTCAACCGTTAACATATCGATATCACCGATGCCACGCTTGTCCAAGTTTGAGCTTGTCGCATGGTGGATCGTATGCTCACGCTTCCATTTTTCATACGGGAAGGAAGTTAACACCCCTGTGATAAATCCAATCGAATCATTTGCTTTTTTACTTTTGAAAAATGAACCATGTGTACAGTCATGGAAAATGATGAATGTACGCACAACAAAACCGGCTGCTACCACACTACATGCAACTGTTAACCAAGGGGAATATTGTAGTAAATAAAACCCTAGTACCCATGCAGTTAATAATGGTGTCAGTGTATTAAATATTTGAAAAATACTTTTATTCTTTTCAGACTTTGCAAAAGGCGCTACATCTTTGCGCAGCTTTTTCGTTTTCTCTGCGTCTGTCATTGTAGTAGTCATGTTAAGTTCCCTTCTTTCATTGCATTCGCTAATACTAGCATAAAAAGAAACTGGTATGACCACTAGACGCAAACATCATAATTTTTATATGACAAATGTCATATTGATAGGATCTTTACACCACATAGCGGGTAAACTGTTAAATAATAGAATACGCACGCGTGACGATGCTCTTATAATCGTTCACAAATTGATGAAACGGGATTGGTTTACCGACATAGTATCCTTGAATCTTATTACAACCGACCTTCTCTAAATACTTGAACTGCTCCATTGTTTCGATTCCTTCTGCCACAACCTCTACATGCAAGTGCTCCGCCATTGCTAAAATCGTTGTGACAATGGCCTCTCCTTTAGCAGAAATCCCAATTTTATTGACAAATGACCGGTCAATCTTTAAACAATCGAACGGAAAATCGGCTAAATACGCAAGCGATGAATAGCCTGTCCCAAAATCATCAATCGCAATCCCAATTCCCATTTTTTTTAATTCACTTAAAATAGAAATGAGTTGTGTGGCTTCAAATGTCATACTTTCTGTAATCTCCAGCTGTAAATAATTCGGGTCAAATTGAGTTTCCACCAATACTTTCCGTATCTCATCGATAAAATTTTCTTGGTATAGCTGACTTAGCGATAAATTCACTGCTAACTTAATCGGTCTATCATGCAACTGCTGCCAACGCTTCATTTCATTACAAGCCATTTTCAAAATAGCTAACCCCATCGGAATGATGAGCCCACTCTCTTCAGCTATCGGAATAAAGCGATTCGGTGGGATTCTTCCCATCGTTGGATGTTGCCAACGAACAAGTGCTTCAACGGAACAAATCTCTCGTGTCCGCACATCCAATTGTGGCTGGTATTCTAAAAATAACTCCTCGTTTAATACCGCTTTCTCCAAATCATGTTCTAACTGGATTTGCTCCCGGTTTTTCATCTCCATATCAGCTGTATAAAACTGCGGATAGCCAGCTATAGAATGCTTTGCCTTATTTAGCGCTAAATGTGCACACTGAATAAGGCCTTCCGGATGATTGGCATCATTCGGATAGATGGCTACTCCTGTATGGAATTTCATGCGCAATGAATAATGCTTAATCTGAATAGGCGGTTCTAAGCTTCGACGCACGCGTTCACAAATGCGGTCCACCTCTTCTTGCTGAAAATGTTGCACATAAATGACGAACTGATTTTTTCCGAATTTCATAAGCTCTTGTTGTGCTGTTAAAGCTCGTTGAAAACGATCCGCTAAGGAACACATTAGTTCGTTTGTAGACTTTTGCCCTAACGAAATTTTAATCGCGTCGAGCCGTTCTACTTCAATCAGTAAAATCACCTGCTGTTTTTTTGCTATAGGCAATTCTTTTTCTAATTTTTCTTCTAAATAGCGCTGATTAGGTAAACCTACTACCTCATCGTAATACGCCATTTTTTGCATACGCATTTCAGACAGTGCTAAATCTTTATATGGACGTTCTACCGATGAGTAATAAATCGCATAAAATAACGTGATAAAGGAGCACACTTGCATGAGCTCGCCTACAATATAATAAGCGTCCGCATGTGAAGTCGATAACGTAAACAATACGTTCCCCATCATAAAATACAATGTCCCAATGAAAAAAAAGAAGCTCTTTCTATGCAACATTCTAATATCCTTTATTAAAAGGCATAGCAATATGACTTGAAGCGTTAGCGCTGTTGTTTGTAAAATCACCTTTAAATTAAACTGGTCAAATAATGTATGAATGCTCGCTACATACGAAAAGCACCCAACAATAAAAGCAAGTGCAATCGTAATGGAAGCTGCAAATATCATTCTTCTATAGCGCATTGTAATATCCTTAGCACGCATAAAAGAAATCACAATCATGCCAAAAGGCAATAAATTACGAATAATTAAATCGAATAATATGGAAAACTCACCATAATTGTAATAAAGATAATTAGGCATACCTGTAAATGAAATAATATGCACAACTTGAAATAAGCCAATTGTAAAAAACAAAGCACCCATATGCACATTTTTATTATCTAAATTAAAACGTGTCGAGAACCAAATTTGAATCCCCACTGACACAATGGCGACGAGCATAAACATTTGAATTGTAATCGTTAAGGAGGCTAAATTGCTTTCCCCTATTATGTGATAGATTATGGGATAGTTCAAAAACAGGAATAAACACACGACACTCACAATCAAAAAATTTCGTATATGTCGCCACATAAATGCTTTTTCTTCTGCTCGATTCAATTTGCACCCCCTCCTCTCTATTTCCGTTTTCACCCTATGTTTATCATATCATCGGAAATAAAAGGAAGCACACATTTTTCTATTTTTTTTACAATTTTAACTGCATTAAACATAAATCTAACCATTTACCAAACTTGTAGCCCACCTCTTTCAACACGCCACCGTGTGTAAAGCCAAACTTTTCATGCATGCGAATACTGCCTTCATTGTCCGCATCGATACAGGCAATCATCGTGCGATAGTTGTCTGCTTTCGCTTCTTCAATTAAACGGTGCATCAATTGTTTAGCAATGCCCATTCGTTGGAAATCTTCATGAACATAGATGGAATGTTCAATTGTATATTGATAAGCCGCTTGCGGACGGAACTTTCCATATGTGGCATAGCCCGCAACACGCCCGTCTATTTCATAAACAAGCACCGGCTCACCCGCTTGCACTTTTGCATCAAACCATGCAAGCCGCGTCTCTAACGTCTGTTCCTCATATAAGTAAATCGCCGTACTATGCACAATATTGTAATTAAAAATCGCTAAAATTTGCGCTACATCTTCTCTTGTTGCCTTACGAATCATCATTTTTCTCTCCTTACATTTCACTTAGTTGTGCAAGCATATAACATTTATCTAAAAAGGAGCCGTCTAAAAAGACATTTTGAGATGGCCCCTTTGCTCAAAAAGCAAAGGGGCGCCAGGAAAGTTTGCACTTTCTGGACACCCCCTCTACCTCATTTCATTATACATTAAAATATCGTGCATCTGGATGGGCGAAGACGATAGCGGATACGCTCGCTTCTGGTTCCATCATAAAGCCTTCTGTTAAGTTGACACCGATATCTTCAGGTTTTAATACCTTAAATAACTTTTCTTGGTCTTCTAAGTTTGGACATGCCGGGTAACCAAAGCTGAAACGTTGTCCTTGATATTTCGCTGCAAAACAATCGCGCATTGTGAAATCTACGCCGTCTGGGAAGCCCCATTGGTCACGAATTTCTTGGTGAATACGTTCTGCAAAGCCTTCCGCTAATTCTAATGCTGTTGCTTGTAGCGCATGACTTTCTAGGAACTTACCAGCCTCTTTCAATTCACGTGCAGCAGCTGATACGCCGCGACCTGCTGTAACGACCATTAAGGCAATATAGTCCATCTCGCCCGATTCTTTCGTTTTTAAGAAGTCCGCTAAACATAGGAACGGTGCTTTGGACTGGCGCGGGAATGTGAAGCGTTCAATTTCCGTGATGCCATCCTCCGCATAAACAACGACATCATCCCCGTCTGCTTGTGCTTTAAAGAATTGATACATCCCTGACGGCTTTAATGTTTCGTCGTTTAAGTAACTATCGACAAGCTCTTTTAATTGAACCGCGCGCTCTTCTCCTTCAGCAATCGCCTTTTCAACATTTGCCTTAAAGCCAAGATGGTGCCCGATTAATGTCCGCATATTCACATACGGATATAAATGTGATACCGCATATTCACGCTTTACGTGACGCACTAAATCTTTCGGTGTAAATACAGGTGCATCCACGATTGTGCGCACTGGTTTTTCTGCCACTGCCACTGGACGCTCTGCACGCTTGCTATCGGCTTCTGCACGTTTTTCAATCGACGCTCTTAGCTCCTGTTCTAACTTTGGACGCTCTTGCGGATTCATTAAACGATTTGCCACATCTAAGCCTTCCATCGCATCTTTCGAATAAATAACAGGACCATCATAGTTTGGCGCAATTTTTGTTTCCGTAAAGCGACGTGAAAGAGCAGCACCACCAACCATAATTGGCACATCAATACCCGCTTCTTTAAAGTCTTGCGCTGTTAATACCATTTGCTGCGCAGATTTTACAAGCAGTCCAGATAGCCCGACAAAGTCTGGTTCCTCACGACGAATAGCTTCAATCAGTTCAGCAGGTGTCACTTTAATGCCTAAGTCCACTACTTTAAAGCCGTTGTTCGATAAAATGATATCCACTAAGTTTTTGCCGATATCATGCACGTCCCCTTTAACTGTCGCCAGGACCATTTTTCCTTTGCTTGCGGATTCATCGTTTTTCTCCATAAATTGCTCCAGATGTGCAACAGCAGCTTTCATCACCCCTGCTGATTGCAATACTTCAGCAACGATGAGTTGGTTCGTATTAAATAAGCGTCCAACTTCCGCCATCCCGTCCATTAAAGGTCCGTTAATAATATCAAGCGGTGTATCAAATAGCCCAAGTGCTTGATCTAAGTCATCAGTTAACCCTTCTTTTGTACCTTCTAAAATATAGTAAGCTAAACGCCCTTCCACTGTTTCAGGTAGGCTCGCTGCTGTTTTTTCCTTCTTCTTATCACGATAAAATTCTGTGAACGCAGCTAATGTTTCATCGTTAGTACGGAAGATTAAATCATTTGCTAGCTTGATTTCATCTTCTGGAATCGATGCATAGCGCTCTAGCTTTTCTGTATTCACAATGGCATAGTCTAAACCAGCTTGTGTACAGTGGTATAAATACACTGCATTTAATACTTCACGACCAACTGGTGGTAATCCAAATGAAATATTACTTACACCTAGCACCGTTAACACGCCTGGTAGCTGCTCCTTAATGAGACGAATCCCTTCAATTGTCTCTTCCGCAGCACCGATATATTGTTCATCCCCTGTACCAACTGGGAACATGAGCGGGTCAAAAATAATATCTTCCGGTGAAATACCCCATTTTTGCGTCAATAAATCATGTGAGCGTTTCGCTACTTCTAACTTTTTCTCACGTGTTACAGCCATACCGATTTCATCAATTGTACCGACAACGACCGAAGCCCCATACTTTTTCACAAGCGGCATCACGGCATCAAAACGTTCTTCGCCGTCCTCTAAGTTAATCGAGTTAATAATCGCTTTCCCTTGGCAGAATTTTAGCGCCTCTTCCATTACTTGCTCATCTGTTGAGTCAATCACAATCGGTACTTTTACCTTTTTGACAACTTCCGGCATGAAGCTTTTCATATCCTCTACTTCATCACGATCTGGGTTCGCTAAACAAATATCCACTACGTGTGCACCGTTTTTCACTTGTGCACGGGCAATCTCTGCCGCTTCCTCGAATTTGCCATCAATAATTAATTGTTTAAATTTTCGTGAGCCAATAACGTTTGTACGTTCCCCAATAAATAACGGGCGCATTGAATCATCATATTGTAATGGCTCAATCCCTGAGACAGCGTGACCGTGCGTCTTTTCCTGAATCTTGCGAGGAACATACCCTTCGACTGCCTCACGAATCGCAGCAATATGTGCTGGTGTCGTACCACAGCAACCACCTACAATATTTAACCAGCCTTTTTCCGCAAAGCCGCGTAACTTTTTCGATAAAGAATCCGGCGTTTCATGATAACAACCTTCCTCGTCTGGAAGCCCTGCATTTGGATAACAGCTGACATAGCTTGTCGCTAAATCCGATAAGGAACGAATATGATCCGTCATAAATTCCGGACCTGTCGCACAGTTTAAACCAACTGATAACGGCTTAATATGCTCAATCGAAATATAAAACGCCTCAATCGACTGACCCGCAAGCGTTGTCCCCATCGGCTCAATCGTGCCAGAAATCATCACGGGTAGCTCGACACCAAGCTCATCAAACGCGCGCTGCATCGCAATCGTTGCTGCTTTTACGTTCAACATATCCTGACTCGTCTCCAGTAAAATTAAATCAGACCCTGCTTGTACAAGTGCTCGCGCCTGCTGATAAAAGTTTTCCTCTAGCTCTTCAAATGTAATACCGCCTGTAACAGACAATGTTTTCGTCGTTGGTCCCATTGCCCCCGCAACAAAACGTGGCCACTCTGGTGTTGAAAACTCCGCTACCGCTTCCTTCGCTAATTCGACCGCACGAATATTAATTTCATCCGCTTTATGACCTAAATCATATTCATTTAATACAAGTGGTGTCGCACCAAATGTATTCGTACAAATAATATCTGAACCTGCTTCTAAATAAGCACGGTGAATCTTTTTTAACACATCTGGACGTGTAATGACTAAGTTTTCGTTACAGCCATCTAATTCTTCGCCACCAAAATCTTCCGGTGTTAAGTTTTCATTTTGTAGCATCGTCCCCATCGCACCATCGATAATGAGGATTCGCTTTTCTAGTTGTTCATAAATCGGGTGGTTACGCATTTACTTGTGCTCCTTCTCTTTTTGCATCTAGCTCTTTGACATAATCCAACAATTGAAGTGTCATATCGTATCGTAAAAATGGCGTAATTAAATAAATGCCATTGAAATATTGACATGCTGTATCTAATAGTTCTTTCGCGATGGCTACACCTTCTGCCGTCGCCTTTTCTTTATCTTCCCCGCACGCTTCCATACGCGCTAGGACGTCATCTGATAACTTAATCCCCGGCACTTCGTGGTGTAAAAATTCTGCACTTCTAAAGCTTGTCACTGGCATAATTCCAATATAAATTGGTGCCTCTAAATGCTTCGTCGCCTCGTAAGTTTCAATTATTTTTTCCTTTGAATACACCGGTTGCGAAATAAAGTAATCACAGCCATGCTCCAGCTTTTTCTCTAAGCGGTCTACAGCACGTGCTACGACACGCACATTCGGATTAAAGGCACCCGCAACCGAGAAGTTGGCTTTTTTACGAAGCGGCTTCCCTGAAAATGAAATCCCTTCGTTTAGCTGTTTAATGAGCGACATCAGCTCCATCGATGACACATCATATACACTTGTCGCCCCTGGGAAATCCCCTACCTTTGTCGGATCGCCTGTAATGACTAAAAGATCATGTAGCTGCAGTGCATCAAGCCCCATTAAATGCGACTGTAAGCCAATTAAGTTACGGTCACGGCACGTTAAATGTGGGAGCACACGTACTCCTTCATTTTGCAAAATGGCTGACATGGCGATGTTACTAATACGCGGTGAAGCAAGTGAGTTATCTGCCATCATAATGACATCTGCTCCGTTTTCGTAAAGCGCTTTTGCTCCCTTCACAAATCCTTCGATTTCAAGGTGGCGTGGTGTGTCTAGCTCCACGATTACGGAACGTTCACGCTTTGCTTTTATATGAAGTGGCTCAGACTGACGTGGCTCTGGTGAACGAACAAATTCGACTGTCCCAGGCTGTTTCGCTTTTTCCGTAATCGGCTTGCTATTGGCTAAACGCTTTTTCGTCGCTTCGATATGCTTCGGCGTTGTACCACAACAACCACCGATTAAACGTACCCCTTGCTTCACTAGCTCTTCTGCTGCACGTGCAAAATAATCAGTCTCCGATTCATACACGACACGTCCATCTTCAACATCTAGTAGCGAGGCATTCGGGTAAGCAGACAAATAAGCTTTTTCCGGTAAATTTACCTTTTCAAATGCTTGAATCGTATGGAATGGTCCTAAGCGACAATTACTACCAACGATATCTGCTCCTAACGCTTCAAGCTGACTAAGTGCATCCCCCAGTGCAATGCCCCCCTGTAAAATACCTGGTTCATGCATCGATACTTGCGCAATAATCGGCAAGTCTGTTAATGCACGGACAGTTTGCACAACGGCTTGGATTTCTTCATAATCATAAAATGTCTCCAGTAAAATGCCATCAATCCCACCAGCGAGTAACACCTTTGCCTGCTCTTCAATGGCCGTAACAATCTCCTCTAACGTCGCATCGCTTTTACGAATGCCACGAATACCACCAATTGTTCCTAGTACAAAGACGGCTTTACCTTCAGCTGCTTTTTTAGCGATTGCCACCGCTGCTTCATTAAACTCTTGTACACGACCTTCATAGCCGTAACGTGCTAATTTAATTGCATTAGCTCCGTACGTATTCGTTTGAATAATATCTGCTCCTGCTTCAATGTATTGCTCATGAATTTTCTCTACTATTTCTGGTCTTGTGACATTCATTTCCTCATGGCAATAATCTAACCCATATGAATAAAGCAGTGTCCCAATCGCACCATCTGCCGTTAATACACGCGTCTGTAAAGCTTCAAGTAACCCCATCTATGCCCCTCTTTTCTCTATACTGAATTGCACAATTTTTCAGTTATTTTTCCCTAAAATAAAAAGCCTTCTTTGTATAAGAAGGCTATAAAATCGTGATTCCTTCTCATCTTTACGGCATTTGCCGACTGGATTTAGCACCTGACTATTGTTGGTTGCTGAAGCTTCACTGGGCCAGTCCCTCCGCTTCTCTCGATAAGAAAATATATGAATTTTGTCAATAATTAAAAGAATCATAACGTTATATGCAACGAACGTCAAGACGTTTTGCGATAGTAAACGTTTTCATGCATTATTTCTTATAGAATCGCGACAATTTGCTCGGCTGTGTGCTTCCCATTTTGGATACAAGCCCCAATGCCTACCCCAAAATAAGAGCAACCTGCAAGCAATACATTTGGGTATCGATGTGCTAAATCCGCAACGACAACTGATAATGCGTCATGATGTGCTAAGTCATAGCGTGGCATTTGATCGATCCACTTTGTTACCTTAGCAACAGTTGGCTCATTCTGAATACCGAGGCTTAACGCAATATCCTTTCGTGCTACCGCTACAAGTTCCTCATCGGTCATTGCTGCGAGTTCTGCATAGCGTGGATTTACATTTTTATAAAATAGGCGTACGAGCAAATTCCCGTCAGCCGATGTATGCTTCCATTTGCGACTCGTCCAAGTAGAAGCATCGCACACTAAATCGCTATTGTGCGAGACGATAAAGCCTGTTCCGTCCGCTGGTAATACGCTATCCGGTACATCAAAACCGACATACAGTGTAAGGGCAGAAGCGGTTGTAAATCGGTTCAAGCTCACTTGCAACGCTTCATCCTTCAGCACTTCACGTACCGTTTCGTTTGGGACAGCTAATACAACAATATCCGCTACAATCGTTTCGTCCCCTACGACCATTTCATATTGGTCGCCCATTTTCGTTACGCTATGCACTTCTGCCTTTTTCATAAATGTCACGTCAGGCAAGCTTTCTTCTAAACGATCAATGATGGCCGATAGCCCATTACGGAATGAAATAAATTTTTTATTGGCCGCCTTTTCAAACTGCTCACGGTTTGCCTCGAAACCTTTCATAATACTACCGTATTCATTTTTATAGTCGACTAAATACGGTAATGTGGAAGCAAGCGAAAGCTGATATAAGTCCCCTGAATACACACCCGCAAGTACAGGCGCGATTTGCTTCCGTACAATTTCCTCTCCTAAGAAGTATTCAAGAAACGCTCCAATCGAGCTTTCCTTCGTAAACGTTGTATTCGGAATCGTTGCATCTTGTAACACACGTTGCTTCGCCTCATCAGAAATCAACGTGCTTGCTTGTAAGGACTCGATACTCATCGGAATACCGAACGTAGAACCTGCCGGAATTGCGTGAAGTTCATTATTTGTATGAATATAGGAAATCCCTGTTTCATTGTAGACAAGCTCTGATTCAAACCCTAACTCACGAACTAACTCCAACACACCTGGATGACGTGCGACAATCGAATCGGCGCCCGTTTCCATAATGAAGCTGTCCTCGTGCATGGAATGAATTTTACCACCTAAGTATTCATTGCGCTCAATCAAAACTAACTTCGCTTCTATGTTCTTTTCCTTCATTTGGCGTTTCACATAATGCATCGTGCATAACCCTGTAATTCCGCCCCCAACAACAACTATCGTCTTCATATTGACCTCTCCTATACGGTAGAAATATCCTACATACAGTATAAACCTTTTTAAGGACAAATAACGGCGCTTTGTATTACAAAATAAAGAAAAGTATTCTCCAAATAGCGGAGAATACTTTATTCGTTCAAATCTTGTGAAATACAGACTAGTTTATCTGCGGAGTTCGTGACCGCATCAAAAGCGATCGAAAGTTGACTAATGACACTACAAAGATCTTGGATTTTTTGCTCAATTAAACCATTTTGTGTTTTCGTTTCACTCATGGAACATAAAATGTGCGCGAATTTTTGCTCTGTTTGTCGCATGTCTTCCTCACCAAATTGAACGTCTTGCTGAATTCGTTCTAGAGAACGCTCCAATTTTTCCGTCCGCTCATTTGTATCGTTCAATAAATTCCCTACTGTATCAATAGAAGATTTCGTTTGCTCTGCCAATTTTCGCACTTCATTGGCCACGACGGCAAATCCTTTGCCAGCCTCTCCTGCACGCGCCGCTTCAATCGAGGCATTGAGCGCTAACAGATTCGTCTGATTTGCGATATTTGTAACAATCGCCATGACATTTTCCATTTGCTTTGTCATATCCGTTAAACGATGCACATCACGTGCCACTTCATCGACAGAAGAGGCAATCGTCATCATATTTGCGGATTGGGCATGCATTTGGTCTTTCCCTTCAATCGCTTGTAACTCTGTGGCACATGAAATTTCATTCGTGCGCTTTGCATATGCTACGAGCTCCTCTGTTTGCACATTTAACTGTTGATAGGATGTATTTGTTTGTTGCGCAATGTCCGCTAAACTTTCCGCTGATTCCACAATCGCATGACCTACTTCTGCTTTTTGGCTATTTACCGCATTTTTTGATTCTTCTACGTACGCTTCAAATGCTTCTAATACAAGCTGTTGCTCTAAATTTAAGATTTTCGAAACAGCTAATAATGTTTGAAACTGATCTTCCGTATGCGGGATGTATTGTTTTATATACTCCATAAAAGACAGATTTAACGTTTGAAAGGCTGCAATATAGCTTTGTGTCGGTAAGCCGATATGCACATGTACACGTGCAATACGCTCACGCTTGTGGAAAAACGATTCATCGATGACACCACAAAACATTTCATATATATGCTTTTTTAACGTTATTTTCAACCGTTCAACAGTACTATGATTATCAATAATTTTAATTAAATCTGAATTCATTCCAAGCACATCATAAAAGCGATTCACAATTTCATTAATGTTTTTTTCAACATATGGTTGAAAGGCACATAAATATTTTAAATCCACGTCCGTTAAATTTAGCATAGTTAGCTGTTGTCTTAATTTCGGATGCTTGTCTATTTGAATTTTCACTTGAAATAAATCGATGTTGATGCGTTCTTGATGTAATGTCTTTTTAAAAAACATTGAATCACGCTTCTTTCACTTTTTTAAATTGTCCCTTTTAAAGATTACTATGTTTATGCGCTGATACAAGCGGAAATTTTATTTGTACTCCAAATTAAGGAATTAGTCTATCATCAATTTGTCCTATATAAATCTACAGAAAGAATAAATTCTAGTTCTGAATTTTCAAAAAACATTTTACTAGGTTCTTTAGACCTATTATCAAAGACATAAACAATAATGTATATGCCCTTTAAGGTGATGAAAGAACAAAAATTAGCACCTTAAATGTTAAGGTGCCAATTTTTCGATCCATTGTTGTATTTCAATTTCTAAAGTAGCTACACGTTTTTCAAAATAAGCGATTCGATCGTCTGCTCGATTCACGACTGTACTGTTTTGCACAAGCATATCAATAACATCCTGTGTAAAGAATCCCAATGTGCGTAAACCAGCCTCTAACTTCCGTACTTCTTTTCCATAGGTCAATAGCGTACTATACGTCGTTTCTTCGTTCTTTAATTCTTTTCGATTATGGAAGATGATTTCATCTAGCTTGCGAAACCGGTTGTTTTGAGCATCTTGAATTTCTATTACTTTTTCTGTATATTTCTTTGCCCCAATCAAATCCATACCGACATCTTTATACGATTCAAATCGCTTCATCATTGCACTTAACTCTGCTACATCTTGTTGTTGTTCATGTAAAATCCCACGTAATGCGCTAATATGCTCTATATGATGGATGGTCGTTTCTGAGGATGCATTTGCCATTACAACATCACCTCTTTGCTATGATTTCATACTTATCATTCTACCTGAAATTTTTTTTATGTGTTATATCAGACGCTTTTTTATCTGTTCAACCTAAGTCTTTACCGCACTGCTCTGTCTATTCCCCTACCATTCTTGGCGGGCTTCTTCTAGTTGTACTTGGGCTGCTTTATGCCACTTCTCCGCCTCTTCCACACTAACAGGCACGCACTCGCCTGTTTCATACATGTACGCTAAGTTTACTTTTGCTTGGTAATCTCCGAGTAGCGCTGCCTGCTTATAATAGGAAATCGCCTTATTGCCGTCTTGTGTGACAGCGACTCCTTTTTCATATAAATAACCTAAATTATAAATGGCATCAATATGAAACTGCTCAGCTGCCGCTTCAAACCATGTTAATGCTTGTTGTCCGTCTTGCGCTTTTCCAAGTAAACCGTCTAAGTAAATACAGCCCATGCGATACTGTGCATCATCATAACCTGCTGTCGCTGATTGCTCATAATACGTATAGGCGCGGGCTTCATCTACTTGTGTACCAAGCCCTTGCTCATGCATGATTCCTAATGTAAACATCGCTTCTACTATGCCCTTTTCTGCTGCATACGTAAACCAATAAAATGCTTGTTCTTCGTTCACCTCAACGGATTCACCATTGAAATACATATCCGCTAAATTATTCGCCGCATCGGCATGACCTTGCGTTGCCGCACACGTATATAGTTCAAATGCCTTCTGCTCATTAACTTGTACCCCATCGCCTGCATAATAGCAGTTGGCTAATTCATATTGTGCGGGCGCATAGTGCTGATTCGCGGCCTTTGTCAGCCAAGAAACCGCTTCTTTCGCCCATTCTTTCTCTTTTAACACCATCGCCACAGCATACATTGATGGCATATCTTGTGCTAACGCCTTTAAAAACGTTTCATACGATTCCTTACCAGCTAATTGAAATATTGATTGCTCATCCATTACGATTCTCCTCTAAAGTACTCAATTAAAAATTCTTTAAATTCATTCGCTGCCGGCGACAAATAACGTCCCTTTGCCCAAGCAAGCCCGATTTTCCGCACACAGCTCGGATAACTGACCGAAATTTTCTTGATATTGTAATTCTCAAGTCCTTTAATATTCGGAATAATGGACACACCTAACCCTGCTCCCACAAATCCAGCTAATGTGTGCATTTCCTCCCCCGAAAACGTTGTCTTTGCCACAACCCCTGCTTCTTTTAAGCGCTTATCAATAAATTGGCGAAGGGAGTTTCCTCTTTTAATAGAAATGAAAGGCTCATCTTTAATTTCGTGCAATGCAATCCTATCTTTACTCGCTAGTGGATGCCCAGCAGGAACGATGACATACAATTCCTCACTCCATAATTCCACCCACTCGATATCAATAAACTTCGACTCAATTTCTTGCGATAAGCACAAATCAATTGCCCCTTCTTCAAGACGCTTCAGCAAATTCAATGAGGTTGCTTGTGTTAATGAAAATTCCATATTCGGGTATACGTCCGCTACAACAGCCATTAACTCTGGCACAACTTCCATTCCTAGTGTATGAATAAAACCAAAGGCTACTTCACCATGCCCTGGTTTCGTAATATCGCCAAATTCCTGCATTACTTTTGCATATTCCGCTAAAATAACTTCCACGCTTTCTAAAAACAGTTCTCCATAACGATTTAAATAAATCGAACGTCCTTGCCGATCAAAAAGCGGAACACCAAGCTCTTGTTCAATATTTGAAATCGATTTACTTAGTGCCGGCTGTGAAATACTTAGCTTCTCGGCAGCACGTGTCATATGCTGTAACTGCGCCACTATTTTAAAATATTGCAACTGCTGAATCTCCATAAAGGGCTCCTTTTATTTATAACTAAATGTTATTGAAATAATAGAAATAATAAATTGTACTTATGTATTTATACTACTATAATAGCAATAAAGAAATGAATTCATATCAAATTTTTTTAAAAATTACAACCGTTTTTTCTGAATTTTCGATTGATTGTCACATTTCCTTACATCAAACAAACATATTTTATCACGTATTTAAAAGGAGTCTGTATTAAAATGAAAATCATTCCACCGAAACCATTTACATTTGAGGCTGGTAAACGCGCTGTACTACTATTACACGGCTTTACTGGCAATACAAACGATGTAAAGCGTCTTGGTCGATATTTAACAGATCGCAACTATACAGTACATGCACCACTTTATAAAGGGCATGGCGTCGATCCAAAAACATTAATTCAAACAAATCCAACCGAATGGTGGGATAGTGTAATTGAAGGTTACGATACTTTACATAGCTTAGGCTATGAAGAAATTGCCGTTGCCGGTGTATCACTTGGTGGTATTTTCTCACTAAAGCTTGGTGTTGAACGTCCAACAAAAGCAATTGTCACAATGTCTGCACCAGCAATCGCTAAAAGTCCTGAAAGCTTACAACAGCGCATTGTGGAGTATGCTATTAATTACAAAAAGCTAGCAGGTACTTATAACCCAACTGAAGATCATCCAGAACGTGTTGCGGATTTAGTTCAAATGCCATCACTTGACTATTTACAAGGAATGATTAATGATACTAGTAACAAATTAGATACTATCCAAGCACCGGTGCATATTTTACGCGGTTTACAGGATGATGACTATTATTGTGAAAGTGCAGATCTGATTTATAGCGCTGTCAAATCACGTATTAAATCTGTTAAAACATTTATCAATTCTGGTCACATTTTAACGTTAGGTCAAGAGCGTGATTTAGTATTTGAAGAAGTTTATCGCTTCTTTGAAGGTTTAAAATGGAAGGAATAAGTATATAACTTCATTATCCCCAGCAGAATACCCCTTCTGCTATATATATTAGGCGGATTTCTATCCGTGAAAATAAGCGACGAGGAAGATTCCCCAATCTTTCCTCGCCGCTTATTTTAATCTTCTAAAACAACTGTTTCGTAGAAGTTCACAATGATTTTCGCTGCTTGCGCACGTGTTAAATAACCTGCTGGATTAAATTTCCCCGTATTCCCTACACCTGTCGCAATGTCAAAATCATATAAGAACGTAATCGCCTGTTTGTATTCATCGTTATACGTCTCAATATCTGTAAACGGTGCTACTTGTGTTGGCTCATATTGTTCCCCTGTGATATGAATATATGCTCGGTGCATCATCATCGCAACCTCAGCACGTGTGATTTTTTCACTCGGCTTAAATAATGTCCCTGCACCTTTTACAATTTCCGCTTCATACGCTGCGGCCACTTCCGATTGCGTTTCAATCGCATACGTTGTCATATCTTTAAATGGTACTGCTGCCGTTGCTTCTAGTTGTAGAGCACGCGCTAAAATAGACGTAATTTGCACACGTGTTAACGAATCATTCGGCTTAAATGTACCATCGCTATACCCTTTCATTAAGCCATATTCCGCTACACCCACCGCATAAGGATATGCCCAATTGTCTTGTGGAATATCCGTAAAATCAAGTAATACTTCTGGTAGCGGCATCAGCATAATATATTCAAGCACCGGCCCGGCAAATTGGTCCGCCACTGCTTCATATCCCGCTTCGCTTAAATGAATATTTTGTGGATTTGGTAAATACGCTTTAACATCGGATGCCACAACATCCGCCACTTTTACAAAATACATGTCATTCAATTCCACTACTCGCTGAATCGCTGTATCCATAACCGTCACAAGGAAGTTTAACTGTTTCGTAGCACCTTCTACGTACGGGAATGGATTATAGTACCCCATCACAAATACATCCGCTGTCGGATTTAATTGTGCAATCCGCTTTAAAATCGCGTCATAATTGGCCAAGACTCGCTCAATGGCTTGTTTCACTTGTTGTTCGTCAAATTGCATTTCGCCTGCTTCATTACGTGTTAGATTTTTTAACACATCATTTGCACCAATACTAATGGTAATCACATCTGCTTTTTTCACTTCATCTAACAGCGATACTTGCTCCGCTGTTTCAGAGGAAGGTTTGACCACATCTGATTTCAACTCTTTTAGCACGTCCTCTGTCGTATAACCAGGAAAGGCAAATCCTTTATTATACGATGCCAGTAAATGCTCTTCCTCTAACATTTGTGCTAAATAATCCGCATACCCTTGTCCTATTTCACCTGTTTCAATTATCCCTGCAGCAAGTGAATCCCCTAATGCGACATAATGTGCTGGTTCCCCTTCATTGCCTGTCATGGCTGCTGCTGGACTCACTACTAGTTGAAATGCTAATAGTAAGGTTGCTACCCATTTTACTACGCGCAAACTAACGCCTCCTTCTCTAAGATTACTAATTCTATAATTACATAAAAGTACAAATTTTTCCTGCATAAAGTGAAACTTTAATCAGCGGGGGTTTTGACGTACAGGACGTGCTAATGCCGACGTCGTCACACGGACGTGACGTATTTTAGTCGGCCCTCATCCCCACTGATTGAGAGAGGAACGCAAGCTAAGAACGCCACGTCATGTGGCAACGCCTGCGTGACCAACGTCCTGTTGCCCTGAACCAATCGGGCTTTTACGGGCAGTTGATCTCCCACCTATGCTTCTCGATTTTCCTTAAGCCTTGAGGTGGGAGTCTTAATGCCCGTTAATGCGGGATAAATAAAAAAATAAAGGCTAACTCAGTCGGTCAGCCTCTTCATTTTTTAAACCTTCTTTATAGTAAAGTACTCCTCAAGCAGTAGCCAATTTTGTGGGAATGATAAGCCGAGCTTCCAGTAACCGATCCCGCGAAGTTTGAACTTTTTTAAAAGCAGAAATTTTGCTCGGATCGATCTAGCATCTTCAAACCAGACGATATGCTCTTTGCCTTCATCATCTACATATTCAATAAACGGCGCCTGGGCTGTTGTATCATATTGAATACTTGCATTATAGCGGACAGCAAGTTGAATCGCAGCTTGTGGGCTAATCGCACGCGCATAAGCTCCGCCCGGCACAAATGGCAATGTCCAATCATAGCCGTATAAATTTTGTCCCATGACAATTTTATTTGGTGGAATTTCCGTCACGGCATAATTTAATACGCGCTCTACTTCTTTAATCGGTGATACAGGGAGCGGTGGGCCAGCTGAATAGCCCCATTCATACGTCATTAACATCACAAAATCGACTATTTGCCCAACTGCTTTATAATCATGTGCAACAAACCATTTACCCGGTTGATCTGCACGCGTTTTCGGTGCTAGTGCAACACACACAACTAGATTCACCTCATGAAGCCGCTCGACTGCACGTTGTAAAAACTGATTATATGCTGTCCGCTGATCCCCTGGTATATGCTCCAAATCAAACATGACAGCCTTTACCCCGTCTAGCTGTTCAGCATATGAAATAATATTTTCTAGCATTAACTCTTGAACAGCGATACTCTGTAAAATATCACTTATCAATTCTCCACTAAACTGGCCTGCCTCTAAATTGGTCACGACTAACATTACAGCAGCACCTGTCATTTCCACAATATTTGCTATCCCATTGCTCGGTGGTGTGCGAAGACTGCCATCTCGCTTTGCTTCTAAGCTAAATAAGCTTAAATAAGTGAGATTTCGACTGGCCGCATTAGCTTGTTGGAGTAATGGCGCACTTATTTCATCGCCACGTGGTTCCAAAAATGCTAACGCCTCTATTTCTGATTTAGGACGTGGTGGAATATATAATTGCATGCCAATAGCTAACGGTGCATTCACATTGAGCCGATTGATTTGTGCTAATGCATTGATCTCTAAGCCAAAACGTCGAGCAATGCTATACAAGCTATCCCCCGGTTGAACCCAATAAAAGCTTCCGTAGATTGGTATAACAAGCGCCTGTCCCACAACAAGTTGATCCGGATTCCGCAATTCATTTGCCTGTGCAATCGCCTGGGCTGTCGTACGATATGCCTGAGCGATACCATAGAGTGACTGCCCCGGTTGTACAACATGAATTTGCATATACTGCCCCCTCTTCGACTACCATATGCCATCCAGAACATGTACATTCCATGTTCTTGTATTTTAAATCTCTTAATAAGCAAAATCCCCCCTAAAAATACCAGTTAGATAGGGAAAGATATGTATCACAGCCTACATAGGAGCTAAAACAGGCGTGGCCTGTTTGGATCTCCTGTTCCTGCTCCTGACTCTTCGCTTTCGTCGCAAAGAGAATCTTGGCTCCTGTGGCTATGGCGCGCTACGGCAAAAGTGAATACTTCTCAATGTGCTAGAAAAATATTTCTCTTCTATAAAAGAAATCATTTTCTTTCTGTTTGCATGTATAATCGTCCAGCCTTTACTTTCATTAATGAGAATCTTTCATTATTTTTGAGCAACCGATTATTATTGTATTCAACAATAGTTGCTTGTAGCGGAGGCACGAGACTCCTACGGGAAAAGCGAGACAATCAAGACCCCGCAGGAGCGAAGTATGAGCGACGAGGAGGCTTGATCTCGCCCGTGGAAAGCGAGTGCCGGAGCGGAAAGCAACGGTTACTCAAATGGTAATATATATTGTGATATTTACTCATTATGATTTAAATAATAAAAACCCTCTTCACTCAATTTGAGGAAAAGGGTTCGGATGATAGGGTATCAATCATTTCTAAAAGGAATGGCATATTCGTTTTGCGGCTTAAGGAATGATTACTTTCCATAATATACTCCCAGGAGTGCTTATATTTCTCTGTGTACACGCCTTCTTGCTTTCCCTCTACAAATTGCCATAAAAATTGATCAATATTCGCATGGAACTGCTCTAAAAACTTGTCCACTTTTTCAAGTTTTTCATAGCCCTTCGTATTGCGCTCGTCCCATAATACATGGTCTAAGTTCGTTGAAAAATAATACAGCTGATACGGAATTTTAATGGATCTAATCGAAAAGTGGTGATCTGCAAACAAGATGCGAATGTTTTGTGCCTTTTGTTCATTTCGCTGTTGAATCATCTGCTTTTTGTTGTCATCGGGTACAACAATGCTTTCCTCATCATAAAACAAATTCTTTTCAGCCGTGCTATCCACGACTACTTGATCATCTACCACAAAGCAGCCATCTGTATCAGTAAAATGAAGAACTGCTAATACATCATGCGGTAAAAAACGATATTTCTCCAAATAATCTCTAATTAATTGACCGACGACTTTTTTAATATTTTTCTTATTTCGTAAATCCGACAATACATCCCCAGCTTGTACATGAATTCTTACTTCTGCATCCGTAAAGCGTTCTTGCAAATAGTCGAAAAAAATCGCTTCCTCCGTCTGTCCTTCCACAATAATTAAAATGACCTTTTTCACTCTTCACCCCTCCTCGCTTTCCAAAAAGCTTTCTTAATATGGAATGATTTCGTGTCTTCATAAACGCACTCGTCTTGTCCACCTAGCTGAATCGCACGTAAATACACATCACGTGTATTATGAAGTGTTTTCACCCCTTTTAACTGAATGTATCTTCTCTGTTCATTGGACGTTGTGAACCATAAATCTTTGGTCGTTAACACTTCCAGTAAGCGTAAATTATGCGATGTGAAAAATAACTGCCCTTGTCCCGCTTCTGCAATAATTTTTAATAATTCACCTAATAAATACTCAAATACACCCGAATCTAGCTCATCGATAACAATACAGGCATTTGGCTTATTATAAGCAGCTGCAAGAGCGCTTAATACAGCAATAATTTTTAAAATACCTTCTGACTCAGTTCGCAGTGGCAACACACGCCCGTTTCGATTCGATAAAAATTCGAACCGTACCCCTTGTTCGCCATTATCTAAAAGTTGCATTGCTATTTCGCGCACTTCCACTTTTAATCCTGGAATAACAGCTGACAGCACATAGTTAATTTGTTCAATGACCTGACAGAGTGTTTCGTACAACGGCTTCGGTAATAGCGCAGGCTCCGATAAATTGTACGGAATCATGCCACGTGACTGTTCTAAGTAGACACTAAATGGCATCAAGTATTTCGTCATAACAAAACCGATATTTTCATTATTAATGACATACAAATCACGGTTAAAATCCTGTGTTAAGCTTTGAATGAGCTGCCACTCCACTTCCTTTAAATAGCTTTCCAACATCGGCTGTAGCTCTTTATGGAAAAGAAAAGAGGTACTTTCTCTCTCGGATAATTGGTTCGTTACCATGACAGCTATTTTATCTTGTTGCTTCATTTCTTCTACTGTTTGCGTACGAATTTGGATATGCTGCCCATCTTTCTTCGCCAGCAGCTTCATTCGTTTTCTCGGCACATTTTCACGGTAATGTAACTCCTCAACAATCGGGTAAAGTCTGCCCACTCCGCGCACTAATTCCACATGATATTGGACAAAAAATTCTCCGCATTGATTGCGAACGAGGAAATCGAATGTTAATTTCGCTCGTTCTGCTTCGACATGAATCAAATGCTTCGATATAGGCGGCAACTTTTCTGGCATGACCGCACTCGATAATAATATTTTAAGCAGCTCAAACGCATTGACAACCGTCGTTTTGCCCGATCCATTTTGTCCGTACAAGCCCATTACGTTCGCTTTTCTCATATTTTTAAAATCGACATGCAGTTGGATTTCCCCAAATACGACATTCTTTAAGTTTTCGATTACAATACGCTCTACTTTGACAATCGTCTCCATACAAACACCCAATCAGCTTTTTTTGCTTATTATAGGCAATTTACATAGAAAAATTAACTTTTCCTTATTTAACATGATAAAAATATGTTTATTTATTATTTTAGAGGCATTTGTTCTAGTATTTTTATGCCTATCAAGTTAATACGTAAATATCTATACAGCTTATACTTTCCTATAAGCTAAAATTAAAAACGCATTTTCGAAGGAATACCTAACGAAAATGCGTATTATTTCATTATATTAATACTTAAATTTATTCACTTCATCTTGCAGTTTCATAGCATCTGCTGAAAGAGATTGAGCGACCATACTAATTTCCTCCATTGTTGCAGATTGCTCTTCTGTTACAGAAGCCATCCCTCCTGTTTCACCGGCAGCGTATTTTGCATTTTGTGACATTTCATTTACGGAAGCTGCTACTTCCTGTGTAGAAGCAGAAATTTGTTCTGCTGATGCAGATACATCAGCAATTTGGTCTACCATACTTGTAACTGCTTCCACAATTTCATTAAAGGAGGATTGTGCATTTTGAATATATGTAACACCTTCACTGACATTTTTCACAGTTGTTTGCACAGCACTCTCCGCTGCCTTCGTATCTTTTTGAATGATGGATGTTAACTCGCCAATTTTATTTGCCGATTCCTTCGATTCCTCTGCTAGCTTACGTACTTCATCTGCCACAACAGCAAACCCTTTTCCATGCTCTCCTGCGCGAGCAGCTTCAATTGCCGCATTTAATGCTAACAGATTGGTTTGATCCGCTATTGCTGTAATGATTTTCGAAATATTGTTGATTTCTTCGGATTGTAAGCTTAATTGTTGAATGCGCTCATTTGTTATATCAGAAGATTGCTGAATGACTTCCATTTGATTTTCAGCTGTTTTTAACGTGGTATCACCTGTACTTGCAATCCCTTGTGTATTCATGGCTTGGTTATGCAAGCTATGTGTCGATTCTGCGATGGTTTGTACACTTTTCGCTGTTTCCTCCATTGCAATCGCACTTTCTTCTCCTAGTACGGCTGCTTGAGAGGCACCTTGCGCTAACATTTCGATACGCTTCACCATATCCTCAGACATCGCTGTCACTTCTTCTGTCGATGCAGCTAGTTCTTCCGCTGCTGCTGTTGTTTGTGCTGCATTTTGAGAAACACTATACACAAGCCCATGTAAATTCTTTTTCATCGTATTAAATGAAGTGGCTAATGAACGAATTTCATCCTTTGTATATACTTCTACATCTTTTATCGTTAAATCTCCTTGTGCAATCGTTTCAGCTGCTTGCTCTAGTGCATTAATCGGCTTTGTAATACGACGTGTAATAATTATGGCTAATGACGCTCCAATAATGACGGCTAATATAGCAATAAAGACCATTACATTTTTTGCAGTCGTAGCCTTCTGATCAATTTCTTCACGGGATGTATCCATTAGACTTTGCTGATATGCGTTCATATTTATGATTGCGCTAGAAATAGCTTCATTTATTGGCTGTATTTCATTTTTAGCATAGGTTACAGCAGCTGCTGCATCACCTGCATCTACAAGGTTAATCACCTTTACTGAAATCCGTTCGAATTCTACAGTGTTTTCTTTTATAATCGCTAGCTCTTCTTTCATTTCTTCAGCCAATATGATTGGTTCTAATTCTTCAATAGAGGCTTTTATACTGGCCGTTTGTTCTTTTATATTCTCTGCTGTTTTCGCTGACGGTGAGAGGATATACGAACGTAAATATAACCCTTGCAATGAAGACGCATTATTCATTTCATTTACTATTACAACTTTTTTCACACGATCATCTAATAAAAACGCATACTCATTATCAACCTTTGTAATCTGACTATACGCAATGACTACACTAATAATAAGGAGTGTCACAACCATCGCAAACCCTAGATATAATTTCCTACCAATGCCCATACTTTTCCTCCGCAATATTTATCTTTTTATGCAATAAATATCGGAAGAAAACACTATGAATTTAGTGAAAACTCATTTTTTTCTACTTTTTTCGACAAATATAGGCACATTCCGCCATTCCCGTAAATGATTTAGACAATCAGTACCCGGCCTAAAAGGAACTCGATATAACGATTGCTTATTATGCTCCTATCACCAATAGACTCCTCATACGCAAACTTTAAAGCATACAAAAAACCACCTCTCATCAAATGTTAGAAATGATGAGAAGTGGTCATTGCTTTGTATTTTCATTGTGAGTAACACGACTTTACAAAAAGAAGTGTTGAAATGTCTACTAAATGGCTATTAATTCAACCGTTAAAAACTCTGTAAACCCTTGCTACGAGATGAAGTAATAATCGCACAGTTACGGATTAAGTTTATTCAACCATTGGTGTATCTACGTTTCTTTTTACAAGCATCAAGCAACTACCAATTCCCAATGATTTTCTATTGTAAAGTAGTCGTCGTTCGATGTGAAGAAAGAATTTCGTGTGAGTGTATCAGGTCATCTCCATATAAGAAAACACCCTACCTCAATATCGGAAAATACGCCCGCTTCAAATCACCAAGTAAGTAAAGGTAGATTCAATTTAATAAACCTAATCGAAAAGCAGAGGCAACGACTTGCGTTCGATTCTTCGCTTTTAGTTTAGTCATTAATCTGCTCACATACTCTCTCACTGTATGTTCACTCAGGAACAATAATGCGCCAATTTTTTTATTATCGTATCCTTCCGCTAGCAAACCCAGAATCACGTATTCTCTTTCTGTTAATTGAAGATTTGAAGTTTTTACTACTCCTGTACCCTCTCTTGATAAAAATAATCCAAGGCGTCTCCCTACTTGTTCAAGTAAATCTAACTCATCTTTTGAACAATTAAATTCTTCTCCTAACTGATCAAAAGTAACCCATCCAAACAATTGATCTTGATGGGTAATCGGTATAAAGATAACGGAAGACAGATTAAATAATTTTATATGTTCATCTTTCACATAATCTTTTGGGTTTTTCAAATAAATTGGTTTTTCACGGTTAAAAACTTTATACTCCTCAGTCAGTTGTCCTTTCATGCTCTGTATCTTTAGAAGTTCTTCTCCAAGAACACCATAAAATTGATTCGACCAAGGGGCATAAGCGTAGAAAACACATCGTTTGTAATTAAAATACTCTTCACATTTTTTTAATATATAGGCGAAATCTTGAACTCCTGAAGCACTTATCAGGATTTTGTTCAATTTGTCTATTGATTGAAGTGTTTTAAGTTGCCTATTTTCTTGGAGATTTTTCTTGGTGTTCTCTGTATCATCTCCATCCACCCAATTGTTATAACTATGGACAAGGTGAGTAAAAATGGATAATAAACACAGTAACATAGGAACCGTGTAGTTATATTTTAATTGAATAATCAGTGCAATCAATGATTTTTGATAAACCAATTGAAATAGATTAAAACTTTTTTGGTTTACATTTGATAACTGAGATTGAAACCAAATATTTAAGTAACTAGCCTCATCATCGATATCTTCAATATTTGAATTAATCAATAGACTGAAAAATGATTGCAACAACATTTCAGTTACTTTCCGATCTGACTCGGAAATGGAAGGTTCTAGATTAAGATAGATATTTATGTTTCTTTCAATCTGTTTACTATGAGTTTTATTGAACAATACGAATTCTTGAAATGTAATCTTCTCATTTGGATGAAAGGTAATAGTCATAAGAAATTTTTCTCCTTCCAACAAATATCCCTATAAATGAAGGGTATACACATAACTATTATACAGCACTTTATAGGATTGTATTTCAAATTGAATGTAGTAAGATGAAAATGTGACAAATTAAAGAACATTTTCGAAACTTCATTTTCCTCCATAGCAGGTTTGATAGGGTCGATATGGTGCTATTAAAGGAGCCGTACACGTTATGACAAAAGATGTAGTGATGGAGTATACTTTTGCGAGTGTCAGAGCAAACTCTATACAATCTGGATACATCAATACTGGAATGGCTGACTAAGCTTCTGATGAATCAACTTACTCGACAGGTTCAGATTTTGTGATTGATAGAGGAGCAACTGCCCGATAAAAAATCTAAGAAATAGTAAAAATGAATAGCGACTTGAATTCGAATGGAGAGATCGATATGAAATTAAAAGACAAAGTAGCAATTATAACAGGTGGCGCAAGCGGAATCGGAGAAGCGACTGTTCGCCTTTTTGCTGAAGAAGGTGCTAAAGTGGTTATTGCAGACTTTTCAGAACGTGGTAAAGATATATCAGAAGAATTAAATGCTAATGGATATGACACGTTATTTGTTAAAACAGACGTAACAAATGAAGAAAACGTTAAACAAATGATTAATGAAACGGTAAATAAATACGGTAAATTAGATATAATGTACGCTAATGCTGGAATTGCTGATGATGCACCTGCAAATGAATTGTCCTATGAAAGATGGAAACGAACGATTGATATTAACTTGTCAGGGGTATTCCTTTCTGATAAATATTCGATTGAACAGTTCCTTAAACAAGGCACAGGTGGAGTCATTGTAAACGCTGGTTCTATTCATAGTTTTGTTTCATTGCCAGAAATACCAGCATATTCATCTGCAAAAGGTGGCGTAAGATTATTAACGCAAAACTTATGTACTGCTTATGCAAAAGAAGGTATCCGTATCAATGCGGTCTGCCCTGGCTATATCGACACTCCATTACTCGATCAACTTGATTCGGAAACGAAAGAACATTTAGCTTCACTTCATCCTCAAGGAAGACTTGGTAAACCAGAAGAGATAGCAAAGGCTGTCTTATTTTTAGCTTGTGATGATGCTAGTTTCGTTAATGGTACAACCCTTCTTGTTGACGGAGGATATACTGCCCATTAATTTAAATTAACGAATATCGTATACCAACAAAGCAGCCTAAATCTTAGATGATCTAGGCTGCTTTGTTATTTTATAGCTGAATGAATTTTATAATTCTACACTCTTGTTCCCCAAATAGTTTGCAAATATCAAAAATATTACAGAACCGAAAAAGACACCTCATAGAAATTCAATGAATTACTGTGAGACCTCCATTCCATATTTAGTGTTATTCACTAGCATACGAGCCAATAAAATTGACCGCAGTATAATGATAGACGCTCTAACCCTTGCTAGTTCAAGGTTTTAGATTTTTCCTTACATCATGCCACCCATATCAGGCATACCCATTCCTGCGCCTGCTGGTTCTGGAATGTCTACTCCTACTGCTTCAATTGTTAAGACAGAATGTGAAAAAGTAATTTCGTGTGGCTGTCAGAGGTCACATATAAAATAGGAAGATACCCTACCTCAATACCAGAAACTCCCCCTACCATCTGTTCAGAACAAGCACCACATGCGTTCACAGATCCACCACAGCCTTAGCCATCATGTCCAGGGGGCAATATCCTAGTTTCCCACCACCATTAATACCAGGACTTCCAAATATGTTACCAAGTATCTTGGGTAATCCACGACATTAACAACAACAAAAGGCTATATCTTTATTCTTAAATAAAGATATAGCCTTTTTTCATTTTATTCCTATAACAAAAATCATCATATTCCCTAGCGCACAAGACATGATAAACTAAGCAAAAAGACCTAAAAAAAGTTTTAAAAATTGGTGTTTTAACCAAATTTTCAATCAACTGAAATTAAGTCAATTCTGAGCATATTTCTTTTTTATACTATTTAATGTAAATTTTTAGTAAATATTTAACCTATTCTAAAAAATATATAGACTAAAAAACTAGATTTCTTCGTTTATTCATAAAAATCGAGACTTTAAATAGTAAGTTTTCTGGGTTGTGAATCAATTTTTTTGTCAGTATAGTAGTTAAATGATAGGGGATAAATAGATTATTTTACATTTACAAACATTTAAAACGCATCTAGACTTCTACGAATCATATCAACATCTTCAAGGTGTAGTGCATTTACTAAATTATCCATTTCTAACCCTTAGCTTGAAATATTTTTTATATCATATGAGGAGGAAAAGCATGAAAAAACGCAAGAAGCAGCAAATGTCCATTAGTAAAAAATTAACTGCAATAGTAGTAAGTATTTTATTATTATTTGGATTAGTTACCTCAGGCCTTTCTTATTATATAGTAAGAAACAGTAATTTGACAGACATGGATCAATCGTTATCTGACAAAGGCATGATCCTAGCTAAAACCATTGATATTACTACGTTGAACTCAATATTAGAGAATCCAACAAATAGTAACCCTGATGCTCTACGATTAACAAATGAAATGGATGAGATCAATGATATTTCTGATAGCATTATCAATCTATTTTTAATTACAGTTAATGGGGAAAATATTAATGCACCTGTTCTCTCATCTAGTATCCTTGAACTCGGAGCTGAGTATAACCAAGATATGATTGCTATGGGTGTATCTCCCGATTTCTTGGCAAGAATTAAAGAAGTTTTTGATACAAAACAAGCAACAGCAACAGCTATTTATAGCGATGAATTTGGTAGTTTTAAAACAGGGCTTACACCAATCTTAGATGAAAATGGGAACATGCTGGCTGCTTATGCCATTGATTATGATGTATCGATGGTAACAGGAAAAGCAATGTCTGAAGCTATGTGGATATTATTGGTAACTTTTATTTTCTTAATTGGTTCATCTATTGCTGTCTATACTCTTTTACGAAAAAAATTAACACCTATTCAACAGCTTTCCTTGCAATCTAAAAAAGTCGCAGAAGGTAATTTAGAGCTTGAACCTTTACCAGTTACTTCAACAGATGAAGTAGGGATGCTCACACAAAACTTTAATGCAATGATTGAAAACTTAAAAAATGTTATTAAAAGTACAACGCATGTTTCTGCACGTGTTTCACACACTGCCCATGTTTTATCTGTAAATATGCAGGAAGCTTCTGATTCATATAATAACGTAGCTTCTTCCATGCAAGAAATTGCAAGTGGCGCTGATCTTCAAGTGCAAAAAGCAAAAGAAAGTACAATTACCATTGAAGAAATGAATATTGGTATCCAACGAATTGCCATGACGTCCAATCAAATTTCAGAATCCTCTATTTTAGCATCAGAGGAAGCTGAAAGAGGTAATGAATCGACAAATAAATCTGTCGTACAAATGAATGCTATTAGTAAAGCTGTTAATCAATCCGCAGCTTCTGTTAAATTACTTGGCGAACATTCCAACAAAATCGAAGAAATCGTAGGGATCATTACAGGGATTGCTTCCCAAACCAATTTACTTGCATTGAATGCAGCTATCGAAGCTGCACGTGCTGGAGAAGCTGGTAGTGGTTTCGCAGTGGTTGCTGATGAAGTACGTAAACTTGCTGAACAATCTGAGGCTTCCGCAAGAGAGATTTCTACACTTATTTCTCATATCCAGCATGATACAAACGAATCTGTAAATATCATGGTTCACGCTGTAGAAGAGGTAGATCACGGAATTGTCATGATCAATGATTCGGAAAAATCATTTAGCCAGATTTTAACTTCCATTCACCATGTGACAGGACAAATTCAAGAGCTTTCTGCAACGATCGAAGAAATGGCAGCTGGTATGGAAGAAGTAACATCTGCTGTTAAAGATATGGAAGATTTCTCAGTCAATTCAAAAGACAATACAAGAGCAGTAGCAGCAACTTCTGCCTCTCAATTGAATACGGTACAAAAAGTTTCTGAAGAAGCTCAAGTATTATCCGAGTTATCTAATGAATTAATGAATGTTGTCAATACTTTTGTAGTGAAATAAGAAAAGCGCATTCGCCCTCTCTAGCCACGACATACGTTGGAGATAGGCTCACAGTGTGCTTGCCACACGAAGAGACTTTCGAAACGTCACGAGGGGCTGGTCCGCTTGCGCTAGACACGCTTTCAATTTGAAAAAATTCACACTTTCTTATCTTTTAAAAAATGAAAGGGCTGCCCTTATAAGGAGATTTATGTCCGTTAGTCACTCACAGATTGATTCACCGCTGTGGAACTAATGACTATAATCGCTCCTTCATAAGTGTCTGCCCTTTTCTAAAATAGGAGTTGTCATGATTGAAAAATATACGAGCATTGGATGTACACCCATCACAGAACAATACCCATTCTTTTGAGCAACAAACTCTACCATCCAATCGAACACAACTGTTGAACGAAGAAGACTTCATCGCGTATCAAACTTTAAATCGAACAATGGCTGACTACAATAAAGAAACCACAATACCCGACGTATTTTATCAGGTAGCACAACAGTTTGCTGAACGGATTGCATTATCCTATGAAGATGGCCAGATGACCTACCGTCAGCTAAATGAACAATCCAACCAAGTTGCCCATATGTTAGTTGCCAACGGTCTGCAAAAAGGAAACTATGTAGCGATTGTTATGGAACGTAGTAAAGAAACCGTCATTAGTCTGTTAGGTATCCTGAAAGCTGGTGGAGTCTATGTTCCCATTGATCCGAGCTATCCAAAAGAACGTTGTCAGTACTTATTAAACGACACAGACGCCCCATTTATCATAACCAAAAATGAACATACAGCACTACTAAATGATTTCATACATAATGATTCCCAAACACGTACAGTATTAACAATCAACCAAACGGAGCAAGGCTATTCACAAGAAAATATATACTGTGAACTGCTTCCATCCGACTTAGCCTATCTCATTTATACATCTGGATCAACAGGTAAACCAAAGGGCGTTATGCTTCAGCATGGAGCTGTCATTAATTTAATAACAGATAATCAAAGAATCTACCACTCAACTAAAGAAGATGTTTATTCTCAGTTTATTTCTTATAGTTTTGATCCTTCTGTAACAGAAACTTTTACTGCTTTCTTTTCAGGGGCAAGACTTCATATGCTTACAAGTATAGAACGTCTATCGATTGAAGCATTTGCTGATATGATTGGCCGTGAGCAAGTAACCACTGCCACTGTTCCAAATGCTTTCTTTACACAGCTAGCTACACATTTACCAGTAAGCTATCGAGAAAAACTCTCGACACTAAATTATTTGTCTGTTGGTGGTGAAGCCCTATTGCCTGCCATTGTTCAAAAATGGCAAGAGAAATTTGGACTTTCTACAGAAATTATTAACGTATATGGACCAACTGAATGTACAGTATTATCCTCTTATTTTAAGGTAAAAAGTCCGATAACAGACATGCACTCTAGCATCCCTATTGGCAGACCTATCGCCAATTATGAAATGTATGTTATCAATGCAGATGAACAGCTTTGTCCAGTTAATGTAATCGGAGAATTATATATTGCGGGTGCTGGTTTAGCAGTAGGCTATTTACATCAGCCTGAAAAAACAGCTGATGTCTTTGTACCCCATCTTTTAAAGCCCGAACAAAAAATGTATCGAACAGGTGATTTAGTTCGTCTATTGCCAACTGGTGTCATTGAATTTGTGGGACGTCAAGATTCTCAAATCAAAGTAAGAGGCTTCCGTATTGAACTTGGAGAAATTGAAACAGCGTTAAGCCATCATACGAGCATTCAGGAAGCCGTGATCATTGCGAAAAAAATGTCTGATGGAAATAATCATTTATTTGCCTACTATACGGTGGCAAGTGGTATGCAGCTTGAGGAAAAGCCTTTAAGGGACTACTTGGCAAATCTTTTACCAGATTATATGGTGCCTGAGCAATTTATTGAATTGCAAGAAATGCCGTTATCCCCTACAGGAAAAATTGATCGAAAACACTTAGCCTCATTGGAAGTAACTGTATCTCGCAGCAATACATATATTGCTCCAGAAAATGATACACAGCGTATGCTTGCTACCGCGTGGGAATACGTACTCGGTATCGAGCCTATAGGTATTCACGATAATTTCTTCCATATTGGAGGGCATTCGCTAAAAGTGCTCGAAATTCTTGTACAAGTAAAAAAACATATACCATTCTTAAAGATTCAGGATTTCTTCCAATATCAAACGATTGCAGAGCTTGATCAATATATTCGTCATTATCAGCCGGAAGCTATTGAGACCCAAGAACAACCAGCTACCATTGTTTTCAAGGATTTAATGGAGCCTAGTCCGCTACAAGTCTCACAAACCGTGAAACCTTTGCCAATGACGTCAATATTATTAACAGGGGCTACAGGTTATTTGGGTAGCCATATTTTATATGAGCTATTAGCAACAACAAATGCGCACATTTACTGCCTTATTCGACCAAGTGCCCACACTACGATTGAAGACAAACTAATAGAAAGTATGCAATTTTATTTTGGCAATCATATTGCTCTGCAGATGAAAGATCGTGTCACTGTTATCCAAGGCGACTTAGGCAAGCAACGACTTCATTTATCTGATGAAGATGAACGAATAATTATGAAAGAAATCAATACCATCATTCATTGTGGAGCAGATGTACGTCATTTCGGTGCGGCTAATCATTTTAATAATGTCAATGTTAATGGTACTCGCTATTTGCTTGAAATAGCCAAACGGAAACCAGGTGTGCATTTCCATTATGTATCGACAATTGGTATTCCCGAGGAGTTAGCTGCCATCCAATGGGGGTCAGATGAAGCAAAGGGCAACTTTAGTTATGATGTAAAGCTTGATAATGTTTATACTCAAAGTAAGCTAGAAGCAGAGAATCTTGTTCGAAATGCTGTGCATGATGCGATCCCTGTTTCCATTTATCGTGTGGGGAATTTAAGCTGTCATTCCGAAACAGGTAAATTCCAACGTAATATCGATGACAATGCCTTTTACCGTATGATTAAATCGATGCTTTATTTAGGTAAAACACCTACTGCTCAATGGCATGTTGACTTTACACCAATAAATTACGCTAGCCAGGCACTCGTTTCTCTGGCAAAGCAGCCAGCAACCAACGGCCATGTCTTCCATTTATGTAACCCTGTATCACTTACTTATTTAGAATTAATCAACATGATGAAGGAACTTGGTTATGACTTAACAATTGTATCAACACAAGAATATACAGATTGGCTATTAAATGGCGATCATTCACAATATGCACAGGAGTATTTATCGTTAGCGATTGCTCAACTTGAAGGTGATGGAGCTAGCGACTCTCCATTTATCTTCAATTGCAAAAAAACTATAGAATTTTTAGCTAATACAAAGATTGAATGTGCGGTACCAAATACAGCCTTTATTCACAAAATGATTCAATACGGCATCAATACAGGCTACTTCCCTAAACCAAAACAAGTCAGTATACGATGATCAGACAAAATATACAGCTATTTGCACTGCCTCTAGGAGCACAATTAACACCATCAGAATGGGAGGCTTTTCTCAAAGTACTCCCTTTTGATGTTCAAAGAAAAATTACACAATACAAACATTGGCAGGATCGTCAAAGAGCCTTACTAGGTAGTGCCCTCATCAGATGGGCGCTCTTTCCATACATTGATGAAGTCCTGTTACACCTGGCCCATGATGAACACGGTCGCCCATATATTGCAGGGCATCCTCATTGGCAAGGCGATTTTAATCTTTCTCATTCTGGTAATTGGATTGTGTTAGCAGTAACAACTAACGGGCGGGTTGGCATTGATGTTGAAGAAATAAAGCCTGTGAATGAAGAGATGATGGCATATGCGCTTTCCGAGGCGGAGCTTCCATTCGTCTCTCATCAGCCTCTACCTGTTTTTTATGAGTTTTGGACATTAAAAGAAGCTCTTTTTAAAACCGGTTTATTGCCAATTGTATCACCTCATTTGCTTGATACAATCGACATTAAAAGAACAAGGAAAGACCTTTCAACCCAGTTACTATATCTCGATCAGCAACATCCTGTATCTCTCTGCTGGAACAATGTATGTTCTAATGTAATAATCACAATGTTAAATAAAAAGCAGCTTTTACAGCTATAACAACAGGGGGTGTCCAGAAAGTAAAAAATTTCTGGATACCCCTTTACTTCTTAATAATTATCCATTAAGAAATAGTGCTCCTGCGGTGGTCACATCGAAATGCCTTTTCAGACGGTCCTTTGTTATTAATAGAAAAATATGCCCTCTAAAAAACATATAAAAAACACTTCTCATAATTATTAAAATTATGAGAAGTGTTCGTTGTTTTATACTTTGATTGTGAATTACACTGCTTATTACCTTTCAAATTTAGTTAACACGATAAACACATGATTTAATTTGATGATATTAAAGGCATTGGAGCGAACATGTGCATGTGCTCAATATCATTCACATTACGACTATCTCTCGATTCAAAAGGCCATGTAATTACTACATAATCACCGAGTTTAAAGTTGATTCCAAATTTCTCAAGTTCTTCATGTGTGTAATAAATTTTTTCGTAACCGAATCCATTGGCAATTTCACCATGAATACCTTCGTCAGTAATGGCTGTAATTTGGTACGTTTCGGATACTGATTCTGATTGTATGGCTTGTAATTTTTCGTTCATATCTTTAAAAACAATCATGAAATCCTCTTTTTCTATTTGTAATTCTGTAACTTGTTTTTCTCTCGCTTTATCACTGCTATTTTCACCCATTGCATGTCCCACTGCAAAACTTCCTATTAATAATGCTCCTGTTAGAGCAGATACTGTTGCTATTTTTTTTATATTCATTCTATGAAAACTCCTTCCATTTTTAAGGTAAACCGACCTTATCATGAAGTATTTTCCATTTCAATAATAATCAAAAAAACACTACTTTAGTCCTCCTGTCATTTCAAAACAACACAATACAATATCGATGTAAACATTTTGAAGGGAGTTAGCAATCATGAGTACAAAAAGAATCTTTATCCAATGTGTTGCTATGAAATCCCCATAAACAAATTTTAAGAGCATAAAAAAACCACCTCCCAAGCGTTAACCTTGGGAAATGGTAATTGCTTTATGATTAAATTGTGAACTACACCACTTCAGAAAAAAGTGATAGTTAATAGCAAATCTTTAACGAATCTAATAGCTAAAAATTCGACCTACTTTTGTTAAAAACCCTTGCTACGAGATGAAGTCAGGCTAAAGGCGCTACGTCCTGCGACAACGCTTGACTGACCCGCATCGTGAAAGAGGAACAAAAGCTAAAACCGCCACGTCCTGTCGCAACGCCTTTGTCACCACATCCGTGACAGATGAAGTCAGGCTAAAGGCGCCACGTCCTGCGACAACGCTTGACTGACCCGCATCGTGAAAGAGGAACAAAAGCTAAAACCGCGACGTCCTGTCGCAACGCTTTTGTCACCACATCCGTGACAGATGAAGTCAGGTTAAAAGCGCCACGTCCTGTGGCAACACTTGACTGACCCGCATCGTGGAAGATGAGCAAAGGCTAAAACCGCGACGTCCTGTCGCAACGCCTTTGTCACCACATCCGTGACAGATGAAGTCAGGTTAAAAGCGCCACGTCCTGTGGCAACACCTGACTGACCCGCATCGTGGAAGATGAGCAAAGGCTAAAACCGCGACGTCCTGTCGCAACGCCTTTGTCACCACATCCGTGACAGATGAAGTCAGGTTAAAAGCGCCACGTCCTGTGGCAACACCTGACTGACCCGCATCGTGGAAGATGAGCAAAGGCTAAAACCGCGACGTCCTGTCGCAACGCCTTTGTCACCACATCCGTGTGGAAGCCTACATCATCCCTGGCATTCCGCCCATTCCACCCATATCAGGCATACCCATACCTGCACCAGCTGGTTCTGGGATGTCTGCTACAACTGCTTCAGTTGTTAAGAATAGAGCTGCTACAGAAGCTGCGTTTTGAAGTGCTGAACGCGTTACTTTTGCTGGGTCTACTACACCTGCTTCGATCATGTTTACCCATTCGCCTGTTGCTGCGTTGAAGCCGATGCCCACTTCTTCGCGTTTTAAACGGTCCACGATGATTGAACCTTCAAGGCCCGCGTTTTCAGAGATTTGACGTACTGGCTCTTCTAAAGCACGTAGGATAATGCGTACACCTGTTGCTACGTCGCCTTCTACGCCTTCAAGCACTTTTTCTACTGCGCCATATACGTTTAAAAGTGCCGTACCACCACCTGATACGATCCCTTCTTCTACTGCTGCGCGTGTAGAGTTTAATGCATCCTCGATACGAAGTTTGCGTTCTTTTAACTCTGTTTCAGTTGCAGCACCTACTTTAATAACTGCTACACCGCCAGCTAACTTCGCTAAACGCTCTTGTAATTTTTCTTTATCGAACTCTGAAGTCGTTTCCACAAGTTGTGTACGGATTTGACCAATGCGTGATTCGATATCCGCTACGTTACCAGCACCTTCAACGATTGTTGTGTTGTCTTTTGATACAACTACTTTTGCAGCGCGACCTAATGACGTAATATCCGCTGTTTTTAAGTCTAAACCAAGGTCTTGTGTAATCACTTGACCACCCGTTAAAATCGCGATGTCTTCAAGCATTGCTTTACGACGATCACCGAAGCCAGGTGCTTTCACTGCTACAGCATGGAATGTACCACGTAATTTGTTTACTACTAATGTTGCTAATGCTTCACCCTCAACATCTTCAGCAATCATAAGTAGTGGACGACCTTGTTGTACCACTTGCTCTAATACCGGAAGTACTTCTTGAATGTTAGCAATCTTTTTATCCGTAATTAAAATATATGGGTTGTCTAATACAGCTTCCATTTTATCTGTATCTGTCACCATATAGTGAGATAGGTAACCGCGGTCAAATTGCATACCTTCTACAACATCAAGCTCAGTTGTGAAGCCTTTTGACTCTTCGATTGTGATAACACCATCGTTACCCACTTTTTCCATTGCATCTGCAATATATTGACCAATTTCTTCGTCAGCTGAAGAGATTGCTGCTACTTGCGCGATCGCTTCTTTGTTTTCGACTGGACGAGAAATTTGTTGTAATTCTGTTAAAGCAGCTGCTACTGCTTTGTCGATCCCTTTACGGATACCTACTGGGTTTGCACCAGCTGTTACGTTTTTAAGGCCTTCACGAATCATGGCTTGTGCAAGAACTGTTGCCGTTGTTGTACCGTCACCAGCGATTTCATTTGTTTTAGAAGCAACTTCTGCTACTAATTTTGCCCCCATGTTTTCGTATGGGTTTTCAAGCTCGATTTCTTTGGCAATCGATACACCATCATTTGTGATTAATGGAGAACCGAATTTTTTCTCTAATACAACGTTGCGGCCTTTTGGTCCAAGTGTTACCTTTACCGCATTCGCTAATTTATCAACACCAGCCGCCATTAATGAGCGTGCTTCTTCTGAGAACTTAATGTCTTTTGCCATGTGAAAATACCCTCCTAAAATGATAAAACTATTTTTATACTAAATCTTTTGAGCATCGAAGCGCCGGCGAAAGTCACGGGCGCTTGATATTTACGAGTTAAATTTGAAATTAAGCAAGAACTGCTAAGATGTCGCTTTCGCGTAAAATTAAGTATTCTTGACCGTCGTATTTCACTTCTGTGCCTGCGAATTTAGAGAAGATAATTTCATCGCCTTCTTTTACGTCAAGCTCGACACGAGTGCCGTTATCTAAAACACGACCTGTTCCTACTGCCACAACTTTGCCTGTTTGCGGTTTTTCTTTCGCTGAATCTGGAAGCACGATACCAAATGCCGTTTTTTCTTCCACCTCAACTAGTTCGATAATGATACGATCACCTAATGGTCTTAACAAGTGAAACAACCTCCTACAAATTAATGTCTATGTGTCATTATTAGCACTCATCAACTTAGAGTGCTAACACAATTCTTATATTAATAAATTCCATTTTTTTTTGCAAGTAAGAACGCTAAAAAATTTTGTTTTCTTTCTATAATCCTCTAAAATGAAATTAACACTTATATATAATAGTCTTGGAGAGAAGGAGTTATTCGTTTTGAATTCAACAATTATAGAAAAACGCAAGTCTCTAAAAACCGCTTTATTCATCTTGTTGACGTATATTTTCGTCTTTCAATTATCCGCACTGCTCCTACGTTTACCAGGAGCTCTTGACTTTGTCTTTGGTTTAATTGATGCCCCGCTAGAAGACAAGGGCGTAATTCTTACTGCCTGGTGGTCCTTTATTTTCGGTATCATCTCCCTTGTGATTATTTGGTTGCTTGTCTTACGTGATAAAGGCTTTTTCAACATATACGAAGGAGAAAAAGCGTCTACATCACAAGCAATTGGCTGGGGCATTATCGGGTTCTTCATGGTGTTTGTCGGACAAATCGTTGGCGCCTCTATCGAAATGTTACTCGGCATTGAAGCAGGCTCTGAAAATACAGCAACGCTTGTAGAAATTGCTAAACTGTCGCCCGTCATGATTATTGTCATTGCACTAATCGGCCCCATCTTAGAAGAGTTCGTCTTCCGCCGCGTTGTATTTGGCTCGTTAATCCAAGTACAAAATTTCTTATTTTCGGCTGTCATTAGTGCGGTTGTATTTGCAGCAATTCACTTTGACTTTACACACATTATTCTGTATACAATTTGCGGCCTAATCTTTGCCTTCCTCTATTACAAAACAAAGCGTTTACTCACATCCATTGTGGCGCACATTTTATTAAACAGCTTTGTTTGTGTAGTCCAATTGTATGGCGAAAAAATCTTGCAATTATATGATGCCGTACCAAAATAAAACCTCAGACACCTACTCTTATAGTAGGTGTTTTTCTCTCTTAATTAATATTCTTCTCTTTTATTCGATTTTCCTCTTTAAGTTTACGTTAACGTCAATGGTATAATAGTAAGAAAATTCAAACTTTAAAGCGAAAAGGGGGAGGTCATCCATGTGGAACATACGATTCAATATGTAGCCAAACGATTTCACATTTCTTCTCGAACATTACGCTATTACGAGGAGATAGGCCTGATTGCACCAAAACGGACAGCATCGGGACGTCGCCTTTATTCAAAACAAGATCTTGCTAAATTAAAGCTCATTTTCCGCGGCAAAAAATACGGCTTTACGCTAGAAGAAATTAAAGAAATGATTTTGCTATTTGATATGGATCGAACGGGTGTAAAGCAATTAGAACGAACGATTGAGTACGGACAGCAAAAAGTAACGGAAATTAATGAGCGTATTGCCGAACTCCATGAAATACGTGAGGAAATTTTAGCACTTCAAAAAAAGTTTCAACAAAAGTTAAACCTATTGAAGGAGGACGAAAGATGAATAGTTCCAATTTATTAGCGAGAAATGCACGGAAATATCCACAAGCTGAAGCGATTGTCAGTATGGGGAAACGCACGACCTATAGCGAATTAAACAAACTTGTGAATCAATTGGCAGACGCCCTTCTAGAACAAGGCGTGTTCCCAAGCGATAAAGTGGTCATCTTTATGCCGAACGTGTTGGAGTTTGTCATTAGTTACTTTGCTGTACAACGTATTGGTGCCATTGTTGTACCGATTAATGCCAAGTTCACGTTGAACGAAGTCGAATTTGTCATGCATCATGCCGATGCAAAAGCCATTATCGTACATGAACTACTTTTTGCCAATGTGGCGAATTTAACAATTGGTGACATTAAAATTAAAACGGGGGAATCAATAAATGACTGGGATAGCTTCGAGGACTTGCTAAATAGTGGCGATAGTACTGACATAGAATGCTTTTTAAGCGAAGACAATTTATCGACGATTTTATACACTTCTGGTACAACAGGTAATCCAAAAGGGGTGCTGTTTACGTACCGCAATATTTTAACCGTTGCGCATATGATTGCAGTAGAAATGGAAGTCAAACCAGAAAGCCGCCTATTGCTCATGATGCCATTAAGTCATTCTGCACCGCTTCACTTATTTTTAATGGCGGCATTTGTTGTCGGGAGTACAAGCGTGTTAACACCGACATTTACACCTGATTTACTCATCGATACGGTAGTAAATGAAAAAACAACGCATTTCTTTGGGGCACCTGTTGCCTACTTATTAACAGCTTCTAACCCGCGCATTGCACAGGCAAATTTTTCTTCGATGCAATGGTGGGTATACGGGGGTGCCCCGTTATCTAAACAAGAAGTGCTCTATCTAGCCGATCAGTTCCGCACAGACCGTCTCGTTTGTGTATACGGCTTAACAGAGGCAGGGCCAAGTGGTTCCATTTTACACGCGAAAGAACATCCACAGAAGGCCGGCAGTATCGGGAAACGTGCCCCTTTAGGAACAGAACTACGCATTGTCAATGAGGACGGAGCAGATGTACCACAAGGCGAGATTGGCGAAATTGTGCTACGTGGTGAAGGCAATATGAAAGGCTATTATAAAAATGAACAAGCAACCAAAGCCGCTTGCATTAATGGCTGGCTCCGTACAGGCGATTTAGCACGACAAGATGAGGACGGTTATATATGGGTCATTGATCGGAAAAAAGACATGATTATTTCTGGGGGCGTCAATATTTATCCGAAAGAGATTGAAGAGGCTATTTTAGCATTTGGTGGCATTACAGAAGTAGCAGTGATTGGTGTTCCCCATGCTGAATGGGGTGAAACAGTAAAAGCTGTTTTCAGTAGCTCTAAGACAGTGGATATTGAGGCATTACAATCCTTTTTAGCCTCCCATCTAGCAAACTTTAAAATTCCCAAACTTTACGAGCAAGTGGGCGCATTACCGCGCAATGCATCCGGAAAAATTTTAAAGCATGCATTAAAAGAGCAAGGAGGTGTTCCACAATGAACGTACTCACAAAAAAGCCGCAATATGTAAATAATTTTTATACAGCAGACGAAACGCTCCAAAAAATATTACGCGATAAACTCCCCGATACATTTTTCGACTATGCACATGAAGCATTAACGGCATTCGGGGCGCGTTGTGCGGGGCCAATCGATGAACGAGCAAAGCACACAGATCGTGAGGGCGAACCACGTCTTATTCGTTACAACAAATTCGGCGAAGAAACATCGGAAGTATGGGTAAATGAAGGCTATAAACAGACCGTACAAGAAACGTACAATACGGGCATTGTCGGCTATGTGCATAAAGAAATCCCTGCGCTCGGTCAGAAAGGAAACTATGTCTATAGTTTTGCACAAGGCTATTTATTGTCACAAAGTGAGCCTGGCTTTTACTGTCCGGTTACGTTAACGATGGCGACCGCTTATTTATTGGAGCATTATGCAGTCGAGGCAGTAAAAGAACGCTTTATGCCGCATGTTTGTTCAACTGGTGAGGCACCACTCTATGAAGGCGCAACATTTCTGACGGAAAGGCAAGGCGGTTCAGATGTGGGCGCGAATGTCGTACAGGCCCGACTCATAGACGGCGAATATTATTTATATGGTGAGAAGTATTTCGCTTCCAATGCAGGGCAATGCGGAGTGGCGATGGTGCTTGCCCGCATGGCAGATGCTCCTCAAGGCTCCAAAGGGTTAACATTATTTGCTGTCCCGTGGCATTTAGAAGATGGCTCATTAAACGGCATTACAATCCGTCGTTTAAAAGATAAATTAGGTGTCCGCGCTGTGCCATCTGGTGAAGTCGTATTTGAGCAATCAAAAGCTTATGTCGTAGGGGATCCTTCAAAAGGTATTTACTATATGCTTGAAGCGTTGAATTTATCGCGCATTTGTAACGCCACTGCATCTGTTGGCATTATGCAGCGTGCTCTGCAGGAAGCTTATACGTACACTTCTGCCCGTGCAGCATTTGGACAACCGCTTACCCAGTTTCCGGCTGTTCAACACTCACTTGCCACATTAAAGGCCAAGCACCATGCAGAACTCATCGCCTTCTTTGATTTAATCGAGCTTTACGACAAAGTGACAGCAGGACACGGCACACCAGAAGAGCAAGTAATTGTCCGTCTACTAATTGCCCTTGTGAAAAAAGAAACGGCAGAGCAAGCGATTCACTTCTCTCACGAAGCGATTGAGCTACACGGCGGTAATGGCTATATTGAAGATTTCGTGACACCGCGCCTTTTACGGGATGCACAAGTGTTAACCGTATGGGAAGGAACGGCAAATATTTTAGCACTTGAGCTAATCCGTCTTGTACGAAAATTTAATGCACATGAGTTATTGATCGATATGATGGAGCAACGTTTACATTTACTAACGCCCTGTCATTTGACTAAAATTGTTGAGACAAAGATCGAGGAAACAAAGCGGTTGTTACAACGATTTATCGAATTGGACGAAATGATGCAAACATTTGAAGCAAAAGCGATGATGAAACAACTCGTTTCACTTTATGAAAGTGTAAATGTTGTAGCCTATGCGAAAAAGCATCAGGGCAGTGATGAACTACTGGCCGATATATTTTTAGAAGCCGAATGGCAGCTCCGTTCACTTGGGGAAGAACCAAAAACGATTGCATATTTTGAGCAAATTTTTAAATAAAAATGAAAAAGGTGTACGAGAAAACTTCCCGTACACCTCCTTCAGTATAATCCATTCCGAACTATTGCTCCTGCGGCAGCCACATCAACATGCTTCAGACTGCCCCTTCTCTCGTCTCCGTTTAATCCATTCTTTTAATTTTGCGTCTAGACCGCCCGTTCCTATAATCACGGCCATAATAATGAATACACAACCAACATACTGTTGTAGGTGCATTTTTTCTCCTAAGAAAATATAAGCCCCAATTAACGCAAAAAGCGTATTAAAGTTCGTGAAGATGGCACTTTCCGCTGCCCCAATATGCTTAATCGCCATATTATATAAGCTATGCCCTACCGCTGTTGCTAGCACCGCAGAAGCAATAAAAATCGCCCATACGGTGACATCAATTTGTAAAAAGGCTTGATACGCCCCTGCATCGTACACAATCCCCATTCCAATCAGAGTCACCCCACCAATGACTAACATATAAGCTGTCATTAAAATAGGTGAAATGCTTTGTGCGCCTTTTCGAATGGCAAAAAAGCTGAACGCCTGCAAAAGAATCGATAGGAATACATAGAAGTCTCCCCATGATAACGAGGTTAAATTAGTAGGGTCTTCTATAACCGCTATACCAATTCCTGTAAAACCTAATAAAAAACCGACTGTTTTAAATGTCGTAAAGGTGGAGGCACGGAACAGAATGGCTAGCAATGCGGTTAGTAAGGGACTTAACCCGCAAATGAGCGTCGTCTTTGTGGCCGTCGTTTGCGCAACACCGATCGCTAAAAGTGAATGGTGACATACTACGCCAAAAAAAGTCGCAATGAAAATAAACTTCCATGGCATCACCCGCTCATAAAGCTTCTGTCGAAATAAAAGCAACAACACAAATATCGTCATGCCGGCTAACAGAATACGCACACTTTGCATAATTAAAGGATCCAAATGCGTCGTTAGCACCTTTAACATCGTGACATTTAATCCCCACCAAATCATGACGAATAATAAAATGGCATACACCTGTATGTTTCTCAAAAGCATTCTCCTCACCTAGTTAAAAAGACAGGGGCTATTCAGAAATGAAATAACCCCTATTTTTATGTCTTTATTTTTTAGAAATGAAAAAGGTGTGGCGGCAACGAGACTCCTGTGGGAATAGCTTGAGCTGAAGGCCCCGCAAGAGCGAAGCGATGAGGAGACTAAAGCCAAGCCCACGGAAAGCGAGTTGCCAGAACACCTACCCATAGTAGATAATTATCAAAGATATATACAGTAGGGACTGCTGTTTAGACAGTTTACATATCGCTAAAAAAGTAGACAAAGCCTAAAAGACCTTGTCTACTTTTTTCATTCAATAACACTATTTCACACCGAGTAAATCTGGTAAGAATGTCGAAATCACTGGGACATACGTTACTAATAAAAGGATGAAAATGGCCGCAACGATAAATGGGATAACCCCTTTCGAAATCTCAATTATATTCGATTTAGAGTAACCCGCTGCGACATATAAGTTTAATCCTACTGGTGGTGTAAATAAACCAATCGCTAAGTTGATGGTCATAAACACACCAAACACAGTTGGATCTACTTCGAGCATTGTCATAATTGGTAATAAAATCGGCACGAAAATATAGTACGCGGAAATCGCATCAATAAATGCCCCCGCAATTAATAAGATAACATTTACTAATAGTAAAATAATAATCTTATTATCTGTAAAACCTAGTAATGTATCTGATAGCATTTGTGCGATTTGCTCTGTCGTCACAATATACGCAAAGACAGATGCCGCACTGACGATTAACATTACAACCGCGGTTTGAATCGACGCTTCTTTAAAGATGACAAATAGTTGCTTGCCATAACCCTTTGGTGAAATAAATAAACCAACGATTAAACTATACACAACGGCGACTACTGCTGATTCTGTTGGTGTAAAAATACCACCGTAAATCCCACCTAAAATAATGATCGGAATCATTAAACCTGGTAGTGCTTTTAAAAATGCCTGCCAACGCTCTTTCCCTGTAGGCTTATGTACAACTTCTGTTTCACTAGGCACAAATAAGCCCTTTTTCAGATCGCGAGCACGTACATAGACTGCGGCGATATACAGCGCAACCCCTATTAAAATACCTGGGATAATCCCTGCCATAAACAGACGGTTAATCGTAATAGGCATTTGACTTCCCGCTACTAACGCAAAAATAATAAAGGCAATCGATGGCGGGATTACAATCCCAATGGCACCAGCAGAAGCGACTAAACCACCTGCTGTTTCTTTACGGTAACCGTTTTTAACCATCGCCGGAATTAAAATACCTCCAATTGCAGCAACTGTAGCAGGACCTGAACCTGAAATCGCGGCAAAGAAAACGGCCACAATGACTGTGACTAAGGCAATTCCACTTTTACGATGACCTACTAAAGCTTGAGCAAAGTCGATGAGACGTTTCGAAACCCCGATATGCTCCATAATCACCCCAGCTAAAATGAAGAATGGAATCGCTAGTAACGTGAACTTCGCGACACTCGTATACATTAAATCGGTTAATACCTCAAAGCTACTCATGCCATTATTCATAAAGAGAATGACCATTGAAGAAATACCAAGCGCAATCGCTATCGGTGTACGCAGCATTACAAGGAGAATAAATACTCCAAACAAAATTAAAGCAGTCATACTGTTTGGTCATCTCCTTCTACCGTTTTTTCACCACGAGATACATTTTTGGCTTCCTCAATTACGACTTGTACGGTACGTACGACACACATAAATGCCCCAAACGGTAGCGCTAACGATAAAATCCATTGTGGCATGCCAAGTGCTGGTGTTTTTTGATCCATCTTGATTTGGAATTGAACCATTTCCACTCCGTACCAGAAAAGAATGCCAAATAAGATGAAGCCCATCATACCTGTAAAGAAGACGATAAATAAGCGAATGGCTTTGTTCCCTTTATCAAACAAAAGTGTAAAGCCGAGGTGCGCATATTTACGCACCCCAACCGCTGCTCCAAGGAATGTAATTAATACTAGCAGGTTAATCGTAATTTCCTCTGTAAAGGAAATGGAAATACCTGCTAGATTTCTTGATACTACGTTTAAGAACGTAATGACTGTCATCGCTGCAAAGGCAATAAACAAAATAATTTCCTCAAGATAATCTAGCACTTTCATATTTGTAACTCCTTACTCAGCTTGAAACGCTTTAAGTAAGTCTTCACCCCAAATAGCTGTATATTTATCATAAACTGCTTGCGAAGCATCCTTAAATGCCTGTAATTGCTCGTCTGTTAATTCATTGACTTCCATACCTTTTTCTTTTAACTCTTCCAGTTGTTCTGCTGCACGCTCACGGTTCAGCTGTACTTGGTAAGCCGCTGCTTCTTTCCCTAAACGATCAAATAATTCTTGGTCTTCTTTACTCATAGACTCATATAAATCTTTGTTAATCCCTAATACAAGTGGATCATAAGAATAGTTCCATAATGTTAAATAATCTTGTACTTCATCAATTTTTGATGAATAGATCACATCGATTGGGTTTTCTTGCCCATCAATTGTTCCTTGTTGCAGTGCTGTGAATACTTCAGACCAAGTCATTGTGGCTGGATCCGCACCATATCCACGGAATAAATCTGTATACATCGTAATACCAGGAATACGCATTTTCATGCCTTTGAAATCTGCTGGCGATGCAATTGGCCCTTTATTATTCGTTACTTGACGGAATCCATTTTCCCCAAAACCTAAAGCGACAACATTTTTCTCTAATAAAATATCTGATAGCAGATTCCCACCGTCTCCAGCGAATGCAGCATCTACGTCGTCTAATGATTCAAATAAGAATGGTGCACTCACTACACCAAAGCGCTCATCTAAAATAGAGTAAATGATTGTTGAATTAAACGTTAAGTCAATCGAGCCTTTTGCTAAGCCTTCCACCGCTTTCGCCGAATCCCCACCTGATAATTGTTCATTGGCAAAAACATCGATTGTAATACGACCATCCGTTTCCTCTTCAATATCATCCGCTAATTTTTGTGCCCCAGCAAACCAAGCTGTTGTATCGGCTACTGTTACGGACATTTTTAAGTTATATTCTCCTTCTCCAGTGTCTGTTGTGCTCTTTTCCTTTTCGTCGCCTCCACAAGCTGCTAGTAATACGGATAATGCTAACGTCGGAATTAAAGCCCATTTTCTCTTTTTAAATTTCATCATTTATATCCCCCTAAATCCATTTCTGTTATAACACAATTTTTTAAATTCTGAAGTTGAAAGTCATATAATTCCATCTGTACCATAACACTGTACTTTCAAACAAAGATTATTTTATTATTCTGAAAAATTAAATTATATGTTTTTAAGGACATACTTTTTTAGGGTAGATACGTATTTTTTGTTCTTTTAGACAAATCGTTTATTTTGTTATGTATTGATGCTTATACAGTAAAAGCGCGATATATAAAGTCGCTTGGTCTGCTGTATTATGCAAGTTCACGTTAAGTAATTGTTCAATTTTCTTGATTCGATACTTTAATGTATTTTTGTGAATATGTAGTTGTTCTGCTACTTCTTTTAGTGATTGATCATTACTCATCCATATGTCTAAATTCATCATCAGCTCTGGCTCATGCATGATGGGGCCCAGCACACGTGCTATATATTCTTCTCGATGTTTTTTTGTACTTTCGACCAACAATAACTCCAGCTTTAAATCTTCTTCAAATACAATCGCTCTTTCCTTCGTACAAATCGTTAATGCGCTATTCGCTTCTTGATATGACAGCGATAACAAATGAAATGGATGACGATTTCCAATGCCCATTTTCACATGAGATTGTGTTAACTTCGCAAGCTTTTGATGGATTAATTGCAATGCATCTTGCAATGGGCCGCGAGATACTTTCGGAATCAGCAATACAATTTGATTCACATTCCACCTTGCCATAATTAATTTTGGGTGAATGATTTGAATATGTATTAAATGGCGAATGACGACCGCTTCTGTCTTTACATCTAATTCAATAAGAGCCACTCGATCATAAATATCTTCTACATTTAACTTTTTCAGTTGTTGCTGCATTGCTTCCTTCGTCAACTGTCCACCGAGCAATTCTGTTAGAAATAGCTCTAATAACTGTGCTTCAGGATCATAATCTTCACTCATTAATGCCCGTTCAATCAACATTTCTGCCACTTTTGTTGCAATCTTAATATAAGGTTCCACTTGTACGATTGGTCCTTCTATCCCTAGCACACCAAGCGGGATTTCATCGATCGACAAGAGCGTTAATACTTCTCCCCTCGCCCCCTGAAAAGAATGAGCCTGTGTATTGGAAATATACAGTGTCGTACGGTCACGAATGACGGTCAACACCCCTTCATGAAACTGATTCATTCTACTTTCATCTGTTGCTGCAACAATAAATCCATTATGATCACTAATAATCAGCGGTGCCTCCATGAGTGGACTAAGCTCTTTTAATAGCCGATTAGCAATTAGTTGAATATCTATCATCTATCTCACCTGCTTAAAATTTCAATTTTCTAACAATTATTATTTGAAAAAAAATAAGGAATACCTAACTAAGTAGGTATCCTTATTATTTTTGCATCTCTTCGATTTGTCTTCTTTGCTCGGTTAAAAGCTCTTCTACTTTTAACTCGCGTTCGCGTTCTTCTTGCTCTTTTATTCGTTTTGCTTCCGCTATTTCGTATTTTCTATAGCCAATACGCGAAATCATAATACTAATTTCGTACAATAAAAATAATGGAATCGCAATAATCACGTTGGACACAAAGTCCGGTGGTGCTAACAGAACCGAAATCACAAGTAATACGAAATACGAATACTTACGGAATTTCACCATTAATATCGGACTTAAAAGACCAATACGCGATAAAAACATTGTGACAACAGGCAATTGGAACAAGAATCCAAATGGAATGAGTAGCTTAAATAAAAACGAGAAGTATTCGTTAATACCGATTGTTTGTTGAATCTCCAAATCTTGTGATAACCCCATCATAAATTTCATTACAAACGGGAATAAAACAAAATAGGAGAATGCAATACCACCGATAAATAGAAAAAACGAATACGGAATATATTTTAACGTTGCTTTACGCTCTGTCTCATGTAACCCAGGTGTAATAAACGACCATAGTTGATAGAGTAAAATAGGAGACGTTACTACAGCTGCCACGATAAATGTTACTTGTAAATATACCGTTAACGGATCGGTTACTTTAAAAGCATTCAGTGTTAAATTTTCTGCTTCTTCACTGTACTGAATAAATTGAATAATTGGTTCAGCTGTAAAAAAGCCAATAAATAAAGCAAGTACGAAGAAAATCGCTGTGACAAAGAGGCGACTTCTCAGTTCTTCCATATGTTCTACGACAGTGAGTTCTTTCGGATTCATATAACAGACATCCTTAAATTACTTAGTTACGTTATCTTTATCGTTATCTTTATGCTCAATAACCGTCTTTTTTACATCATCATCGTCTTCAGTTAACCCCTTTGTTGCATGGCGGAATTCGCGTAATGTCGAACCCATCGCTCGTCCTAACTCTGGTAGTTTTTTTGGTCCGAAGATTAATAAAGCTACAACACCGATGATAATTAGGCTTACAGGTGTAATCGCACTTAAATGTACAACCACTATAGCCACCTCCTCTAGTATATGTATCATTTTACCGTAATAAGTCGCTTTTTGCTAATAGATTAAATGTGAAAAATTTACGTCAATTGTCACTATTACGAATTAAATAAATAAGCGCTTGCAACTCTACCGATAAATCGATATTCATTAGTTTCATCGACTCTGGTACAGTTAGTCGAACCGGCGTAAAATTTAAAATGCCTTTTGCATTCATTTTCGCTAACCGATCTGCCATCGTTTGTGCAGAGCGTGATGATACAGTGAGTATCGCTAACTCCGCCTCATATTCTTCATACATTTCTTCTAGTCGATCTGGATGAAAAACTGGAATGTCACTAATTTCCGTCCCCTCATATGGTGCTTTCGAGTCAAATGCTACAACAATTCTCGTATTATGATTTTTCTGGAAATTATATTTCAAAAATGCATTACCTAAATTACCAACTCCGATTAATGCTACATTTGTTGCCTCGTCTTGATCCAATGTTTCTCGGAAAAACGACAATAAATGCTGTACATCATAACCGTACCCCTTCTTCCCAAGTGCACCGAAATATGAAAAATCTCGGCGAATGGTTGCCGAATCAATCTTCATTGCATCACTCAGCTCTCGAGATGAAATACGCTTCTTCCCTTCCTGCGCAAAGTTTTGAATAAAACGATAATAAAGAGGAAGTCTTTTCGTAGTTGCCTGTGGAATTTTATTTTCTTTGTTCACACATGTTCCTCCTACAATCAAATGGAAATCGTTATAATCTTACTAAACAACTACCTATTAGTAAAGCACCTATCATTGCATGCAACTACCCCATCATTTAAACTTAAAACATGAACTGAGGTGTAAAAAATGATTGTGTTACAAGTAAATCAATTATATAAATCATTTGCAACAGATGAGGTGCTAAGCGGGGTAAAGCTTGAAGTACAGCACCGTGACCGCGTCGCACTCGTCGGTCGAAATGGAGCCGGCAAATCAACGCTCTTAAAAATAATTGCTGGCCAAATGTCATATGACAGCGGCGAAATTATTATTCCAAAAGATGTGAAGGTAGGGTATTTAGAGCAACATGCAGGGATTGATTCGGAACTTTCTATTTGGGATGAAATGATGACAATCTTTGGGGAACTGCGCAAAATGGAGAGCACGCTACGCGGTTTAGAGCAAAAAATGGCAGACTCTACTGTGTATGAAGATAGCGAAGTGTATGCGCGTGTGATGGCAGAATATGACCAGTTGCAGCATGATTTTAAAGAGGCAGGTGGTTATCAATATGAGGCCGATACACGTGCAGTCCTACACGGTATGCAGTTTTTCCCGGCGGACTATGAGAAGCCCATTCGCTCATTATCTGGTGGGCAGCGTACACGCCTTGCACTAGCTAAGCTCTTATTATCGAAACCAACTTTACTTATTCTCGATGAGCCGACAAACCATTTAGATATCGAAACATTATCATGGCTTGAAAATTACTTAAAAGGCTATGACGGCGCTATTTTAATTGTTTCCCATGACCGCTACTTTTTAGATCAAGTTGTATCGATTGTGTATGAAGTATCACGCACACGTGTCACAAAATATGTCGGTAACTATAGTGCTTACTTAGAGGACAAGGCAAAAAATTACGAGCGTGACATGAAAATGTATGAGCGCCAACAAGATGAAAAAGCAAAGCTAGAGGCATTTATCCAAAAAAATATTGCCCGCGCTTCGACAACAAAAATGGCACAGTCCCGTCGGAAAATGTTAGAGCGAACAGAATGGATGGACTCTCCAGATAGCGATGAAAAAAGTGCAAGTTTCGGCTTTAATATTGAACGCCAAAGCGGAAATGATGTACTATCTGTCGACCACCTCTCTGTCGGCTATCCGGGAAAACCCGTATCTTCTGGCATTACTATGCGGATTTTCCGCGAAGATCGCATCGCACTCGTTGGTCCAAATGGTGTCGGAAAATCTACATTACTCAAAACGATTGTCAAAGATTTAGAAACGATTACGGGCGACATTCGCTATGGTACAAATGTCCAGATTGGCTACTACGACCAAGAGCAGGCAAAGCTACACAGCAAGAAAACCGTACTTGCTGAGTTATGGGATGAATGGCCACTTATGAATGAAAAAGATATTCGTACAGTGCTTGGCAATTTCTTATTTAGCGGAGATGATGGTGCGAAACCTGTCAATTCATTATCAGGTGGGGAGAAGGCACGTCTTGCATTAGCAAAACTCATGATGCAGAAATGTAATTTTCTTGTACTAGATGAGCCGACGAACCATTTAGACTTAGATAGCAAAGAAGTATTGGAAAACGCGCTCATTGATTATCCGGGTACGTTACTATTCGTATCGCATGACCGTTACTTTATTAACCGCATCGCAACGAAAGTAGTCGAATTATCAGGTGATGGCGCATTTGAATACTTAGGTGACTATGATTATTACGTAGAGAAAAAGCAAGAATTAGAAGAGCTAGCTGCCATGAAAGCCGCTGCAGAAGCGACGAAAACAAATGTCATTGCGACACCTGTGAAAACATCAACTTCTACGATTGACAAAGAGGCGAAAAAACGCGAGCGTCAAATTCGCCGCACGATTGAAGACATCGAAGCAAAGATGAGTGCACTCGATATTGATATCACCAGCTTGGAAGAAGCATTATGCGATCCCGCTATCTTCTCCAACCATGAAAAAGCACTCGATATTCAAACGAAGCTAGATACAGCAAAGGAAGCGCATGAAACACTTGAAATGGAATGGCTTGAGCTCAATGAAGAATTAGATAATATTTAAATGGAATCTCCCCTTCGTTTCATAAACGACAGGGGAGATTTTACTACTATCATTATTTCTGCATGACTATTTATTATTTCCGTATATCAAATAGCCTATGCACCTCTCCAATTATCGACAACATTTATTCACATTGCAAAAAAAATTTCCACAATTTTATTCACAATAAGAATGCACTTATATCAACATATCAACAAAGTTTTCCACATTATCCACATTCCATATTTTGTTTTTCCACATATTTTGAATAAAAAATCAACATAATACAACAGTAAATCACAAGTTATGCACAAGTTATCCACAATTTGTGCATAAGTACGAATGTTCGTGTTGACATTTCGCAAAATCCCACTAAGCCTGTGGATAATTTTCAGAAAAATTTAATATTATAGAAATTGTTGTATAACTGAGTTTAATCTATGCAAAAAACAACATATTTAGACGTTTTTTAAAATAAAAAGATGCTACGAAAGACTCGTAACATCTAATACTAATTATATCCAGCTTTCTAATTCCATCCCTGGCTTACCATTCATTTTCATACCGCCACGTACACCTGCTTCATACATATAATGCGCAGCTGCGCCAATCATCGCTGCATTGTCCGTACAAAGCTTTAATGGTGGTACATAAAATGGAATACCTTCTTTAGCGAATGCCTCTTCAAGCGAAGTACGTAATCCTTTATTCGCTGATACACCACCTGCTGCGATCACTTGCTTGACACTATATTCACGGGCAGCACGAAGCGTTTTAGCCGTTAATACTTCGACTACGCTATCTTGGAAACCTTTTGCAACATGCGCCGGAATAATCTCTTCACCGCGCTGATCCATATTATGCTTATAGTTAATAACCGCTGATTTTAAGCCACTAAAACTAAAATCATACGAGCCTTCCTCTAACCATACACGCGGAAATGGCACTGCCTCCGCTGCTTCATGCGCCAAACGGTCAATATGTGGACCACCCGGATACGGTAAATTTAACACACGTGCAACTTTATCATACGCTTCCCCTGCTGCATCATCACGTGTCTCACCAATTAACTCAAAGCTACCGTGTTCCTTCATATACACAAGCTCGGTATGTCCACCTGATACGACTAGTGCCAGCAATGGAAACTCCATCGGCTGCACTAAATTATTCGCATAAATATGACCTGCAATATGATGGACTGGAATCAGTGGTAAACTATGTGCAAAGGCAAATGCTTTTGCTGCATTAATGCCAATCAGTAGCGCACCAACAAGACCCGGTCCCTCCGTCACAGCAACCGCTGTTAAATCAGCTGGTTCCATCCCTGCCTGTGCCAAACATTCCTCGATCACAATCGTCATTTGTTCTACATGATGACGAGATGCAATTTCAGGTACAACCCCGCCAAAACGTTTATGGCTTTCAATTTGTGATGAAACCACATTTGACACAATTTCTGTTCCATCTTTAATAATGCTTGCAGCCGTTTCATCACAGCTTGTCTCAATTGCTAATATATATTTACTCATTTAAATTCACCCACATTACTAGGGCATCTTCCCCGTTATCTGTATAATAGCCTTTCCGAATGCCTCCATCTTGAAATCCAAGTTTTCGGTAAAGGTTTTGTGCGACTTCATTTGTGACGCGTACTTCTAAACTCATCGTGTCCATATCAGCCTCGCGTGCTACACGCATGGCCTCACGCATGAGGGCTTCTCCAATTTTCCGACCACGCATCCGCTCTACAACAGCAACATTTGTAATTTGTGCCGCATCAATCACTAACCACATGCCACAAAAGCCAATAATACCAGATGCATCTTCTGCAATGAGATAATGAGCGAACTGATTTTCACGCATTTCATAATGAAATGAATCAAGCGTCCATGGTGCTGGAAAGGTTGCGAGTTCAATCGCGTATACCGCTTCAACGTCTACCGGTGTCATTTTACGATACGTAATCATCGTTCCACCTTCTTTTGTTCCGCTATCCAGTTTGCCTCCGCTTCGGCAATACGACGATACTCCGGGACAAAATGGTGGACTGCTTCAACAGCAGGTACTTCACGTGTTTGTGCAAGCGTAACAAGCTCCGCTGCACGTGGTAAATCCAGTGTGTATGATGCACGAATTGCTGCATCTCCAAGCGCTGCCTTTAATTGATCCCAAAACACAGCTACGTCTGTACCAATAAATAATACAGGCTCCTGTAATGCTTGTAGCTTTTCGATGAGACCATCAATATGATCGTGATAATCTGAAATCACCGCTTCAAGTGTACCCCCACGATAAACAGCCGCATAAACATTTTGACGACGCGCATCAAATAGTGGACAAATCACACCATTAAATAGCTTGGCATTCGCTGCGAGTGCCTGTAGACTCGATACACCAACAAGTGGCTTCTTTAACGTCCATGCAAGTGTTTTGGCAATCGTGACACCAATGCGGACACCTGTATATGAACCAGGCCCTTCTGAAACGGCAATGGCATCAATTTGTGCTGGCTTTATATTTGCCTTCGCAAATAATTCTTCAACAGCCGGCATAGCCCCGACAGAATGCGTTCTTTTTATATTTTGGACAACTTCTGCTAGTACTTTTCCATCCTCCACGATGGCGACAGAAAGCGGTGCATTTGCAGTATCAATTCCTAACCAAATCATTTGAATAACTCCTCACAAAGCTGGACGTACTTTTCGCCCATCGGTTTAAATGTAAATGTACGTTCTGTATCATTGATACGTGTAATGGTAATGGCTAACCGTTCTTCTGGTAGCTCACTTGCTATTAAGTGTGCCCACTCCACAACCGTTACTGCATCACCATAAAAAATTTCATCCCACCCTAAATCCTCATCACTATCTGCCAAACGATACACGTCTAAATGATTGAGGGGTAAACGCCCATTATACTGCTTCATAATCGTGAACGTTGGACTATTCACTGTACGTGTAATGCCTAACCCTTTAGCTAATGCCTGTGTAAATGTTGTTTTACCTGCCCCTAAGTCCCCTTCAAGGGTAATGGTATGTTGCGATTCCAGTAACTCCGCTAGTCGATGTGCCAACGCTTGCGTCTCTTCAATTGTATAGATATGCTTTTCAAATTCCATGCCGTTCTCCTCCAAAATCCATTACTTCTAGTTTACTGTAAGGCAGATAAATGTTCAAAGGGTTGTACCTAAAAGGATAGCTGAAAATGAAAAGACCTCCCTTAACTAGACGCCTTTTCTATAATCCTTATCTCGTTGAATGCCCTCTTTTTTCAACAATCAGTTTAGACACTAACTGATCTTCTTCAAAATAAACTTCATAAGCTTGGGTCATTAACAGTTCATCTGGCCACACGTACGTATTGTCATCTAGTTGCTCCCCACGTCCACGTGCAATTTCTACGGCTTCCATATAAGACATACCTAGCTCTAGTTGCTTATACTCTTCTTCATTCATATATTTTTGCCAAACAAATGCATTTGAATCTTCCACACTACTTATTTTAATGGAAGAACACGAAACAAAGCTCATCATAATGATAGGCCATAACAAGATTCGTATGAATGGCTTGTATAAGATCACCCGCACCTCCAAAATACATGTACTTTCAAGATATGTATTTTTTCTGTTGCGAGTACTAATTTAGCATAATTACTTTACCGGAATTGTGACAATGGCGGATGGTTCTATTTCTATTTTCGAGATTGGCATTGCCTGGACGAATATCTTCCCCGGTACTAGTTGAAAGGTCATTTCATACTCATTCGGTCCAATTGCCTTTGGATACTCTGTAATTATGGATTCATGGGCTTCATTGACAATGTCTAACCTATTTGGAATAAAGGAATCATCAAATGAAAAATTACTTGTCGAATGGAACGTCAAAATGGCTTCTGTCTCTCGCTGTTCTACGTTTGTTATGACAATATCGCCCATTTCCCCTTGTGGAATGATTTGAGGAAGTGTATCTGCTAACTCCTCTATGATTTCCTCTCCTTCTCTAAATGTAAAAGGGATAAAATAATGCCTCAGTTGAATTTCGGTTACGTCCTTTTCTAATGGTTCTACTAAATACGTATACACCATGCCGTCATCTGTACCAGACCCACGTTGATCTAATTTTTGTAGCGGGGTACCTGTTTGGTCCGTAATCGTCACAGCTAATGCCCCTTCTCTCAAAGCTAACTCATCCAGCCATTTCTCAAACATGACATCAATTTTAGTACTTGTTGTAGAAACGACAACATTCTCTACAGTATAAGGAATGCCATCGATTACACCTGTTTGTCCAGCCTGTAACACGACACTATCATTTTCTACTTTTTTAACTGGTGCTGTAAAAATCCATTCTCCCTTCGTATCCCCAATTTGATGCATTTTGATTGTTAACTCAAACGTATCCGGTAGCTCTCCTTCAAAATGGATATCCCATAATCCCCGATAAACCTCTCCTTCCGCCAATGTTCTGAGCCCTTCACCTGTATTAATCATTTCACCATCCACTAACACCGTTAATGGATAAACTTCCTCATACGTTGGCATAGAAAAAATAACATTTAAGCGATGCCCGTCATACACAATTTCTTCAAGGGTAATCGATACACCATTACTTGTTACCGTTTCATTTAGTACAACTTTATTGTCATCTGACAGGGCAATCGATAGCCCCTCATCATGCTTTTCAATCTCATACATAAAACCGATGAGTGGAACATCGGCTAATACATTTGCTACCTTGGGAGATACAAAGCCACTCCCTAAAATCACTCCTACCGTTGCTGTAGTAAACAGAGCTGTTAAGATTAGAGGATTTCTTCGCTTTTTAGGGGCTTGCATCCCATTTTGGATTGCTTCATCTAATTTCTGTAATGGGACTTCAATATCTTCAATGACTTTCTTAATATTGTTCTCCATACATTTCGCCCCCTTTGCTAAAATATTTTTGTAGTTTCTGTAAACCTCGATGCAAATTCGTTTTCACCGTTCCTTCAGGACAGTTAAGGACTTGTGCAATCTCTTTCACCGTTAAGTCACGATAATATTTCAACAGAATAACCGACTTATATTTTTCCTCAAGATGTGTAATAGCTTGCAATAAATCAAGCTTTTCCTCATAGCTTGCTGTCATTCCCTGTTCCGTTTGCTCTTCCCCTAGTATGATCACTTTTCCATTCTTTCTGAGCTGCTCTAGAGCGGTATTAATCAAAATCTTCATTAGCCAAGTGGAAAAATACTGCTCTTCCTTAACGGATTGAATACTCGCATAAGCCTTGGTTACAGTTTCTTGTACTACATCTAGTGCATCACTTTCATTTTTCATATAAATGTAGGCCATTTTATAAAGCTTAATTTTTTCCTCCTCTAATAACTTTATAAATGCCTCATTGTTCCCCTTTTTTTGCTTTTGCTAATAATGAAAATGGAAGCAAGGATTTCACCGCCTTCTCTCGTTCTATATGTTAGATGCTCTGTTAGGTAAAAACGTTTCAAATTTTTTACATGCTTAAAAACCTATTTTCGGGAAATGTTATTCATTGATAAAGTGAAACTTCAATCAGTGGGGGTTTTTGACACACAGGACGTGCTAATGCCGACGTCGTCACACGGACGTGACGGATTTTAGTCGGCCCTCATCTCCCACTGATTGAGAGATGGACGCAAGCTAAGAACGCCACGTCGTGTGGCAAAGCCTGGGTGACCAACGTGTCCTGTTGCCCTTCACCAATCGGGCTTTTATGGGTCGTTGATCTCCCACCTACACTTCTCGATTCTCTTAAGCCTTGAGGTGGGAGTCTTATACCTGTCTCTTCGCTTTCGGTACAGATAAATTACTACCCGTTAATGCGGGATAAAAGGAAGCAATATTAGCTCAAGCTTTAGTATTACAACCATTTTAAGAGGAAAAAGTAGATTTAAATGTAACAGATTAAAAAATAAAAAGAGGAGTCTTACTGGAGCATTCATCAATAGAGGGTCGTGATTTTCTAAAAATTTAAAAAAGCGTGTACCTACCATAACAGGGGTACACGCTAAATTTCGGCAAAAAAAAAGCCTTTATAAGAATAATTCTTATAAAAACAAAAATGGCGGTCCCGACCGGGATCGAACCGGCGATCTCCTGCGTGACAGGCAGGCATGTTAACCGCTACACCACGGGACCATTTTTTATATCTTTTCGACTTTTTTATTATAGCAGAAGAGTTTCTTGTTAACAATATCTTTTTTGAAAAAATGATAAAAATTTCTTCTTTTTTATAAAGACACTCTATAGATTTGTTTCTTATATGTTAACATCTGACTAGAAATACTCCTTCGCTATATAATTCCTATATACTATAAAAAGAAAAAAGACCCGAAATCATCGAGTCTTTCTTGTGCCTAGCGATGTCCTACTCTCACAGGGGGAAGCCCCCAACTACCATCGGCGCTAAAGAGCTTAACTTCCGTGTTCGGTATGGGAACGGGTGTGACCTCTTTGCCATCATCACTAGACTATGGTCGACCTCCAATACACGGCGTATTACTGCGTCAGCTACATTCGTTCAATCAGTCACGTACATAGGTACGCTCCTTCATTCACTCATTTGCTTCCTTGTACTACTTGTGTCTTGAAGCTCTCTTTTAAGAAAGAAGTTGTTCTTTCAAAACTGGATAAACGGTGCATTGTGCAATTCACAAAATGTGGTTAAGTCCTCGACCGATTAGTATTCGTCAGCTCCATATGTCGCCACACTTCCACCTCGAACCTATCTACCTGATCGTCTTTCAGGGGTCTTACTTACTTGCGTAATGGGAAATCTCATCTTGAGGGGGGCTTCATGCTTAGATGCTTTCAGCACTTATCCCGTCCATACATAGCTACCCAGCGATGCCGTTGGCACGACAACTGGTACACCAGCGGTATGTCCATCCCGGTCCTCTCGTACTAAGGACAGCTCCTCTCAAATTTCCTACGCCCACGACGGATAGGGACCGAACTGTCTCACGACGTTCTGAACCCAGCTCGCGTACCGCTTTAATGGGCGAACAGCCCAACCCTTGGGACCGACTACAGCCCCAGGATGCGATGAGCCGACATCGAGGTGCCAAACCTCCCCGTCGATGTGGACTCTTGGGGGAGATAAGCCTGTTATCCCCGGGGTAGCTTTTATCCGTTGAGCGATGGCCCTTCCATGCGGAACCACCGGATCACTAAGCCCGTCTTTCGACCCTGCTCGACTTGTAGGTCTCGCAGTCAAGCTCCCTTGTGCCTTTACACTCTACGAATGATTTCCAACCATTCTGAGGGAACCTTTGGGCGCCTCCGTTACCTTTTAGGAGGCGACCGCCCCAGTCAAACTGTCCGCCTGACACTGTCTCCTACCCCGCTAAGGGGCATGGGTTAGAAATTCAGTACAACCAGGGTAGTATCCCACCGACGCCTCCACCGAAGCTAGCGCTCCGGTTTCTCTGGCTCCTACCTATCCTGTACAAGTTGCACCAAATTTCAATATCAAGCTACAGTAAAGCTCCACGGGGTCTTTCCGTCCTGTCGCGGGTAACCTGCATCTTCACAGGTACTATAATTTCACCGAGTCTCTCGTTGAGACAGTGCCCAGATCGTTACGCCTTTCGTGCGGGTCGGAACTTACCCGACAAGGAATTTCGCTACCTTAGGACCGTTATAGTTACGGCCGCCGTTTACTGGGGCTTCAATTCATAGCTTCGCTTGCGCTAACCACTCCTCTTAACCTTCCAGCACCGGGCAGGCGTCAGCCCCTATACGTCACCTTACGGTTTTGCAGAGACCTGTGTTTTTGCTAAACAGTCGCCTGGGCCTATTCACTGCGGCTCTCTCGGGCTTTCACCCTACCAGAGCACCCCTTCTCCCGAAGTTACGGGGTCATTTTGCCGAGTTCCTTAACGAGAGTTCTCTCGCACACCTTAGGATTCTCTCCTCGACTACCTGTGTCGGTTTGCGGTACGGGTACCTCCCACCTCGATAGAGGCTTTTCTTGGCAGCGTGAGATCAGGAACTTCGTCCATACGGACTCGTCATCACAGCTCAATGTATTAGTACGCGGATTTGCCTACGTACACACCTTACTGCTTGAACAGAGACAACCAACGCTCTGCTTACCCTACCCTTCTGCGTCCCCCCATTTCTCAAACGGTGGGGAGGTAGTACAGGAATATCAACCTGTTGTCCATCGCCTACGCCTGTCGGCCTCGGCTTAGGTCCCGACTAACCCTGAGCGGACGAGCCTTCCTCAGGAAACCTTAGTCATACGGTGGACAGGATTCTCACCTGTCTTTCGCTACTCATACCGGCATTCTCACTTCTAACCGCTCCACCAGTCCTTCCGGTCTGACTTCAGCGCAGTTAGAACGCTCTCCTACCACTCACACCAACGGTGTGAATCCACAGCTTCGGTGAATCGTTTAGCCCCGATACATTTTCGGCGCAGCGTCACTCGACCAGTGAGCTATTACGCACTCTTTAAATGATGGCTGCTTCTAAGCCAACATCCTGGTTGTCTAAGCAACGCCACATCCTTTTCCACTTAACGATTACTTTGGGACCTTAGCTGGTGGTCTGGGCTGTTTCCCTTTTGACTACGGATCTTATCACTCGCAGTCTGACTCCCGTGCATAAATATCCGGCATTCGGAGTTTGTCTGAATTCGGTAAAGCGAGATGCCCCCCTAGTCCAAACAGTGCTCTACCTCCGGTATTCTCATCACGAGGCTAGCCCTAAAGCTATTTCGGAGAGAACCAGCTATCTCCAAGTTCGATTGGAATTTCTCCGCTACCCACACCTCATCCCCGCACTTTTCAACGTGCGTGGGTTCGGGCCTCCAGTGAGTGTTACCTCACCTTCACCCTGGACATGGGTAGATCACCTGGTTTCGGGTCTACGACCACGTACTACATCGCCCTATTCAGACTCGCTTTCGCTGCGGCTCCGTCTTCACAACTTAACCTCGCACGTAATCGTAACTCGCCGGTTCATTCTACAAAAGGCACGCTATCACCCATTAACGGGCTCTAACTACTTGTAGGCACACGGTTTCAGGTTCTCTTTCACTCCCCTCCCGGGGTGCTTTTCACCTTTCCCTCACGGTACTGGTTCACTATCGGTCACTAGGTAGTATTTAGCCTTGGGAGATGGTCCTCCCGGATTCCGACGGAATTTCACGTGTTCCGCCGTACTCAGGATCCACTCTGGAGGGCATGTACTTTCGACTACAGGGCTATTACCTGCTCTGGCGGACCTTTCCAAGTCGCTTCGCCTAATACATGCCTTTGTAACTCCTTATAGAGTGTCCTACAACCCCAAGAGGCAAGCCTCTTGGTTTGGGCTCTTCCCGTTTCGCTCGCCGCTACTCAGGGAATCGAATTTTCTTTCTCTTCCTCCAGGTACTTAGATGTTTCAGTTCCCTGGGTCTGTCTCCAGTACGCTATGAATTCACGTAAAGGTACTACGCCATTAAACGTAGTGGGTTCCCCCATTCGGAAATCCCCGGATCAAAGCTTACTTACAGCTCCTCGAGGCATATCGGTGTTAGTGCCGTCCTTCATCGACTCCTAGTGCCAAGGCATCCACCGTGCGCCCTTAATAACTTAACCAAGTTATACTTGAACAACGTTCAAGATTTTAAGTTGACACGTCAATGTTACTTGACTTGTTTTGACTCTTATCTATTTAAAATAGAAATTTGTGTTTGCTTTCAATGTCGTTTTATCCAGTTTTCAAAGAACAAAGCTACTGACTTCTATCACATCGTGACAGACATCAGTGTATTTGCTACATGCAGCTTTGCGACGATAGCGCAAGCGTTAGGAGCAAGGTATTTAGAAAGTTATAAACTTTCAAAACTGAACGCAAAACGTTAACTACTGACCATGTCAGTATTCCGAAAATATCCTTAGAAAGGAGGTGATCCAGCCGCACCTTCCGATACGGCTACCTTGTTACGACTTCACCCCAATCATCTATCCCACCTTCGGCGGCTGGCTCCAAAAGGTTACCTCACCGACTTCGGGTGTTACAAACTCTCGTGGTGTGACGGGCGGTGTGTACAAGGCCCGGGAACGTATTCACCGCGGCATGCTGATCCGCGATTACTAGCGATTCCGGCTTCATGTAGGCGAGTTGCAGCCTACAATCCGAACTGAGAACGGTTTTATCGGATTAGCTCCCCCTCGCGGGTTGGCAACCGTTTGTACCGTCCATTGTAGCACGTGTGTAGCCCAGGTCATAAGGGGCATGATGATTTGACGTCATCCCCACCTTCCTCCGGTTTGTCACCGGCAGTCACCTTAGAGTGCCCAACTGAATGATGGCAACTAAGATCAAGGGTTGCGCTCGTTGCGGGACTTAACCCAACATCTCACGACACGAGCTGACGACAACCATGCACCACCTGTCACCGTTGTCCCCGAAGGGAAAACTATGTCTCCATAGTGGTCACCGGGATGTCAAGACCTGGTAAGGTTCTTCGCGTTGCTTCGAATTAAACCACATGCTCCACCGCTTGTGCGGGCCCCCGTCAATTCCTTTGAGTTTCAGTCTTGCGACCGTACTCCCCAGGCGGAGTGCTTAATGCGTTAGCTGCAGCACTAAGGGGCGGAAACCCCCTAACACTTAGCACTCATCGTTTACGGCGTGGACTACCAGGGTATCTAATCCTGTTTGCTCCCCACGCTTTCGCGCCTCAGCGTCAGTTACAGACCAGAAAGTCGCCTTCGCCACTGGTGTTCCTCCAAATCTCTACGCATTTCACCGCTACACTTGGAATTCCACTTTCCTCTTCTGCACTCAAGTCCCCCAGTTTCCAATGACCCTCCACGGTTGAGCCGTGGGCTTTCACATCAGACTTAAAGGACCGCCTGCGCGCGCTTTACGCCCAATAATTCCGGACAACGCTTGCCACCTACGTATTACCGCGGCTGCTGGCACGTAGTTAGCCGTGGCTTTCTAATAAGGTACCGTCAAGGTACAGCCAGTTACTACTGTACTTGTTCTTCCCTTACAACAGAGTTTTACGAACCGAAATCCTTCTTCACTCACGCGGCGTTGCTCCATCAGGCTTTCGCCCATTGTGGAAGATTCCCTACTGCTGCCTCCCGTAGGAGTCTGGGCCGTGTCTCAGTCCCAGTGTGGCCGATCACCCTCTCAGGTCGGCTACGCATCGTCGCCTTGGTGAGCCGTTACCTCACCAACTAGCTAATGCGCCGCGGGCCCATCCTGTAGCGATAGCAGAACCATCTTTCAACTTTCTAACATGAGTTAAAAAGTATTATTCGGTATTAGCCCCGGTTTCCCGGAGTTATCCCAAACTACAGGGCAGGTTGCCCACGTGTTACTCACCCGTCCGCCGCTAACTTTCAACTGATGCAAGCATCAAATGAAAGTCCGCTCGACTTGCATGTATTAGGCACGCCGCCAGCGTTCGTCCTGAGCCAGGATCAAACTCTCCATAAAAGAATTTGAGTAAGCTCAAATTTGCTGGCATCATGTTTGATGTCCAAAATTTTGTTTCTTATTCAGAAACATTTATTGTTAACGTTTTGCTTGTTCAGTTTTCAAAGTTCATGGAGCGGGTGATGAGAATCGAACTCACGACATCAGCTTGGAAGGCTGAGGTTTTACCATTAAACTACACCCGCATATTTTTATTTATATGGCGCGCCCGACAGGAGTCGAACCCATAACCTTCTGATCCGTAGTCAGACGCTCTATCCAATTGAGCTACGGGCGCATATTTATTAATTCACTTGGTGCGGCCGAGAGGACTTGAACCTCCACGGGGTTGCCCCCACTAGGCCCTCAACCTAGCGCGTCTGCCATTCCGCCACGACCGCATTCAATCTTGCGACTTTACTATTATATACAACGCAAGTAAGTATGTCAAGATTAAAAATGGTGAGCCATGAAGGACTCGAACCTTCGACCCTCTGATTAAAAGTCAGATGCTCTACCGACTGAGCTAATGGCTCGGAAATGGCTGGGGTACTAGGATTCGAACCTAGGCATGACGGAATCAAAATCCGTTGCCTTACCGCTTGGCTATACCCCAACAAATGGCGGTCCCGACCGGGATCGAACCGGCGATCTCCTGCGTGACAGGCAGGCATGTTAACCGCTACACCACGGGACCTAAATATTTTATCTTCTTTTATAAGTGGTGACCCGTACGGGATTCGAACCCGTGTTACCGCCGTGAAAGGGCGGTGTCTTAACCACTTGACCAACGGGCCATGGCTCCGAAGGTAGGACTCGAACCTACGACCAACCGGTTAACAGCCGGTTGCTCTACCACTGAGCTACTTCGGAATGTTGTTCGTTGTCGTTCGCATCACGCTGTCGACTTTTATTATTATAGACAGGTCTATCCTAAACGTCAACACTTTTTATAAACTTTTTTTGAAGTTTTTTTAAGAAAGCTCACAAACCCTTGTTATATAAGGTTTCTTCACTACAAAACAAGTCTATTTGCTCCTTCTTAGACACCCGTTCTACCCGATTATTTCACTTTCCACGTAGGTAATTGCACTTCTGCATTTACTACAACAATACTTGCTTACATCCATTTTGCGCTTTCTTCTATATAATTGCTGACACCCTACACAAATATACGTATGAATTGTCTGTCTGCGCTTCTTTTTTTGATTTTCTTCTATAGTAGAACAAAAACGAGGGGCGCCCACTTTTTTTAATAACTCACGAAAATCCTTATCGCGATGCTTATAGCCCATCCCTCTTATATGCAAGTGATAGTGACATAGTTCATGCAAAATAATCCCACGCAGTTCTTCCTCACCAAAATGATCATAGAGTTTCTTATTAAGTTCAATATTATGTGACTGTAGTAAATAACGGCCACCTGTCGTTTTTAAACGACTATTAAAATACGCTCGATGTAAAAATGGGACTTTAAAATAAGCAAGCGATAATTGTTCCACTAATTGTTGTACTTGTTCATCTGTCATATCATTCACCTCCAAATCACAAAAATACTTCCTCAATCATTTCAAAGCTGTATGTTCGTTTAATACATCTGTAAATATACTTCTTCTCCATACAAAAAAGTGTACAAGGAATCCCCGTACACTTTCTATTTTAATCATTTTGCGCAGCTGGTGGTAGCATTGTTAGGGAAATTCGGCCTTTTTTCACTTCAACGCCTTCTACCCATACGGTCACGATATCACCTAACGAAACAATATCAAGCGGATGTTTCACGCGCTGTTTTCTCATTTTCGAAATGTGAACAAGTCCATCTTGTTTCACACCAATATCAACGAATGCTCCAAAGTCCACTACATTCCGTACTGTCCCTTGTAGTTCCATACCGACTTGTAAATCCTCCATTTGTAGTACATCTGTTTTTAGTAATGGTTGCGGGAAGGCATCTCGTGGATCACGGGACGGTTTCATTAACGTGTCAACGATGTCTTGAATAGTTACTTCACCAACCCCTAGTTGCTCACTTAAACGGGCAAGCGATAACGTAGCAATGGCCTCTTCTGCCTTTTTAGAGCCGACATCCTTTTTCGTCACACCGGCAATTTGTAAAATTTGCTCTGCTAATTGATAGCTTTCAGGGTGAATCCCTGTTGCATCAAGTGGATTTTTTGCTTCTGGTATACGTAAAAAACCAATCGCCTGCTCATATGTTTTGGCACCAAGGCGCGGAATTTTCTTCAATTGTGCACGAGACGTAAACTTCCCACCTTCTGCACGTGCATTGACGATATTTTCGGCTACTGTTTTTGATAACCCTGAAATGTATTGTAATAGGGAAGCAGATGCTGTATTCACATCCACACCCACTTGGTTGACAGCCGTTTCAACAATAAATGCTAACGATTCTGCTAATTGCTTTTGTGAAACGTCATGCTGATACTGGCCTACACCGACCGCTTTCGGATCGATTTTCACTAGCTCAGAAAGCGGATCTTGTAAACGGCGCGCAATCGACACCGCACTCCGTTGCTCTACTTGTAAATCCGGAAACTCTGCCCGGGCAACATCTGAAGCGGAGTACACAGAAGCACCTGCTTCATTGACGATCACGTATGCAATATCACCTTCTACCTCTTTTAATGTATCCGCTATAAACTGCTCTGTTTCTCTAGAAGCAGTGCCATTGCCAATCGCAATCATTGTAATCGGATACTTTTTCAATAACGCTTTGACCGTTTCTTTCGACTTTGCAACATCAGGTTTTGGTGGGTGTGGATATATTGCTGTTACCTCCAGCATTTTCCCTGTTTCATCGATAACAGCTAATTTACAACCTGTGCGGTAAGCCGGGTCAACGCCGAGTACCATGTTGCCACGAATGGGCGGTTGTAATAAAAGATTCCGTAAATTTTCCGAGAAAATATGAATGGCTTGTGCTTCCGCCTTTTCTGTTAATTCGGCACGAATTTCACGTTCAATCGACGGCTCAATTAATCGCTTATAGCTATCGGCAATCGCTTCCTTTACTTGTGCCACTGCATCACCCATGAATTTTTGGGGAATCCACTTATGCTCCATCGCTTGTATCGCACGCTCTACTGGTACCGCAACGGATACACGTAAAATGTCCTCTTTTTCACCACGGTTAATCGCTAAAATACGATGTGGTACGATACGACTGACTGGCTCTTCGTATTCATAGTACATTTCGAATACTTGCTTTTCGTCTTTTTCTGCATTCTTTCCAACGGTTACAACTTTTCCTTCACGACGAGAGAGCTTGCGTAACTGTTCACGAATGGATGCATCATCGGCAAAGCGTTCTGCTAAAATATCTCGCGCACCTGCTAAAGCAGCTTCCGCTGATTCGACGCCTTTCTCAGCATCCATATACTTAGCAGCAATCTGTTCTATCGTGCCTTTAGGGAACTTCATTAACGCATCGGCCAGTGGTTCCAGTCCACGCTCTTTGGCAATCGTCGCTTTTGTACGACGCTTTTGTTTGTACGGACGATATAAATCTTCCACACGTTGCAAAACTGTTGCCGTTTGAATAGCAACCGATAGTTCTTCTGTTAGCTTCCCTTGCTCATCAATTAACCGTAATACTTCTTCCTTCCGTTGTTCAAGCTGTTGTATGTAATGGTAGCGGTCTTCAATCGCTTTAATTTGCACCTCATCAAGAGAACCCGTCGCTTCTTTACGATAGCGCGCGATAAACGGTACAGTATTGCCGTCTTCCAGTAGCTTAATAACAGCTTCCGCCTGATGCGGTTTTACATTCGCATCTGTTGCAATGAGCTGCAACATTTTCTTTTGTTCCATCATTCCACTACCTTTCATTTTTCATGACTTCATTTTACCATCACCACTAAAAAAGAACCTACTATTCACTCGTCGTAGGTTCTATCATGTCATTTATATACCTCTCTATATTAAAACAAAAAAGAGCGACGAAACATTGCGCTGTTTCGATGCTCTTTACTTTTATGTATTAAAATTTTACTAGCCCTAAGCTAATCGCTAATGCAATATCTACTTTCTCCATGAGCGCTTCATCTAACTGCGTAATCCGGTCTGTTAACCGCGATTTATCGATTGTACGCAATTGTTCAAGCAAAATTACCGAGTCGCGCTCGAAACCATACTTTTTCGCATCAATTTCCACATGCGTAGGTAATTTTGCTTTTTGAATTTGCGCAGTAATTGCAGCGATGATAACCGTCGGGCTAAATCGATTTCCGATATCGTTTTGAATAATTAAGACAGGTCTTGTACCACCTTGTTCAGAACCTACAACAGGTGAAAGATCTGCAAAAAAAACGTCCCCACGTTTTACAATCAAATTGTCATCCCCCGCTAACGAGACGCTCTACCATATGCTCTGCCTCATACTCTGCATGTAGACATTCCCTACAAATTGCCAGATTGATGTGTGACATTTCCACATAGCCCTTCATTAAAGCTTCCCGTATATGATTTGGTTGTGTATGCTTCGAAAAATTTTCAGTCGACATGTACGTGACCTCATTTTCGCTAAAATAAATCAATTCAAACATATGTTTGAATTCTGTAAAAAAATCATTCGTTTGTTTTACCATTAAATCTTGCGTTTCCAATTTTTTCGCGTACACAGAAAGCACCTCCACCCAAAACCATACGTACACTTCTACATTACAAGTTCATTTTAACATCGAACATTGGCAATGAAAAGACAAGAATACAAAAAATCTGACAATCCTTGTAATTAGCCGCGCGGTTTCTAGTAGAATTTCGTGCTTTTTATTTGTTATTATACATCCTTGGAACGCGTGAAGTGATGATACATGGCACTTCGTAGTTAATTGTGTCGCATTTTGTCGCCCACTCATCAATTGAAATAAAATCGTTTTCTTGTGCACCTAACAATGTTACTCGTTCTCCAACATTATATGCACGTGGTAATAAAATCATACATTGATCCATGCAAATTCTCCCGACAATTGGACAACGCTCTCCTCTGACAAGAACGGTTTGTCCGCCTAATTTGCGAATCATCCCATCTGCATAACCGATTGGTAGCGTACCAATAAAGCAATCTTCTGTTGCCGTGTACGTTGCACCATAGCCAACCAATTGCCCTGCTTTTAATTGCTTCACATGGACAAGCTCTGTTTCTAATGAAAGCGCTTGATGAATCGGAAACGGTAAGATATGCGCAACATAACCAGATGGCGCCAAACCGTATAACGAAATACCGTAACGAACCGCATCAAACTGTAGCGTTGTGTCTTTAATTAAAGCCGTCGCCGTATTCGCTGCATGTACAAGTCTCGGTTTAACTGGCAATGCCGCAATGAGCTCCTTAAACAGACTCACTTGGTGATCGAAGTATTGTGTCTCTTCCTCATCAGCTGTTGCAAAATGCGTAAAAACACCATCCACTACAACATGCGGTGTTGCTTGGATTTCCTCATATAACTCAAGTAACTGCGCTTTCGATGTGACACCAATTCGGCCCATTCCTGAATCCACTTTCATATGTAGTAGCAGAGGCTTGGAAAGTTCTGGTGCTACTTTTAATTGCTTGACCCATTCCGGTGAAAATACCGTTAGCATAATACGCTGTTCACTTGCGTACGGTGCAAACGATACGGGTGTTGCACCTAGCACTAAAATATCCGTTTCCGGAAAATGGTTGCGTATGTGTACTGCTTCGTCGGGTGTTGCAACTGCTAAAATGGTTGCCCCTGCTTGTAATGCCGCACGTGCGACTTCTACATCTCCGTGTCCGTAAGCATTCGCTTTGACGACAGCAATAATTTGTACATGATCTTGCAAGTGACGACGCAAATTTTGTACATTGTCACGAATTGCTTGTAAATCAATAATCGCCTTTGTCGGACGGTAATAGTGTGTCTGTTCCATTTGTCTTATACCCTCTTTTGTCATTTATCAACTAGATTTTATATTGTTGTACGTCTATTTCCGCCCAACAAAGTACTTGCTATTTTACATTTCCTACTGTCATGGAAGCTGCTACTTCCATCATCTCTTCTCTTGTCAGTTTCGTTGAGGCAAGGAAGAATGATACGCCGTCCTTTTCCCAACTAATAGATGTATCTGTAATCGCCCCAATTGTAAATCCTAAATCCGCTAAATCACCTGGTGCAAATACAGGCAAGACCGAGTTCCCTGATGCTGCTGGCTGTTGCATTAATGTATAGGCCTTCTCACCTTCAAACGTCAAAACAACACGCTCTACTCCATCTTCTTGAATGACTGTCTCATCCGCAAGCTTCGTATTTTCCCACTGAACAGATGGATAATGCGTTTGGAGCTCTTTATCTTCTATATCGGCAGCCGCTACCTCATTTTCCTCATTTTCTGAGAATTTTTCAACTGCATACTCTTCTTTTTTATGCGCAACGGATAAATCAATTTCTTTGAAATCAATCATGATTTTTTCCTCTTTGCTGTCATCCATAATGACAACGGATTTTGGTAGCATCGTTTTCTTATCAACAATAATTTTTTGTAGCGGTAGACCTGTTTTCTCTGCATTGCGTGTCGCTGTTTCAAAGATGTACTCGCCGTCTTTCTCTGTCATGACCGCTTCCTTGTCCTCAGCAATGTCTTGTGCAAGCGCACCAATGAGGTAGGCTTGGCTATTTTGCTTCGGCCACTCGCTTTGGAATTTATACGTTTTCCGTAGTGCTGGTGTCACAACAAAGACGCCTTCTTCATTCCGCACAATCATTTGCGTGACATTGTCATTCTGTTCCGTTACCGTCACACGATAAAAATCAGGCTTTGTATGCCACACATTGACATCATATGTGCGCGGCTCCCCTCCTGTTTTCATTTCCATTGTCGCCGTAAGCTCGTACCCTTTTCCGTCGCCCCATTCTTCACCTAATTTCCCAACAACCTTCTCCTGTGATGAACCTCCACATGCCACTAACAAGAAACTCATTATAACTAGTACACTAATAAGACGAAATCGCAACGCTCCACCCTTTCTCCATGTTCCTTACCGTAATTGTATGGCGTGTTTTAGCATTTTATGTACTATTTCATCAAGACAACTTGGGCAGCCGCTACTTGTTTTGTATGTGTAATGCTAATAAAACCATTAACAAGTACGCCGTCAAAATAAAGAACAGGCTTGCCTACCTCATCTTTTAAAATTTCAATTTGATGCAATTCACAGCCTTTTCCAATGCCTGTCCCTTTTGCTTTAGAATAGGCTTCTTTTGCTGCAAAACGCCCCGCTAAAAATTCAATTCGCCGTGACTTCGAAAGTGTGTCGAAAATGGCACGTTCTTTTTCAGTTAAAATACGTTCTGCAAACTTGTATGACCGCATAAGGGCCTTTTCTATTCTCTCTAGTTCTACTAAATCAAGTCCAATTCCTACAATCATTTAGTACCTCATCCTTTCAATCTACTTACCAACCCATGTATAATACTATTAAATCGAGGTGGAATCATGTTTATACGTAACGAAAATTTCAAACAGTACATTCATAGTTACCCTGTCGTCTCTACACTGCTAACGATTAATTTAGCGATTTACATTTTGACATTAATCCCAAAGTTAGGCGATGAAGTTTTTTACTTTGGCATGAGTATCAATGGTGCAATCATACAAGGTGAGTGGTGGCGCATTATTACAGCAATGTTTTTACACGGCGGCTTTATGCATGTTTTATTTAATATGTTCTCTTTATTTTTATTTGGTCCAGAATTAGAGAAAATGGCAGGGAAAACACGCTTCCTAGCAATTTACTTTTTATCTGGTATCGGCGGGGGCTTAGCGACAGTATTAACACAAGACGCTATCTATAAAACAGTGGGGGCTAGTGGCGCGCTTTTCGGTATTTTCGGCGCATTTGGTGCTATTTTATACCGCTATCGTCATGCAATGCCTCAGCTTAGACAAATTATGTTACCCCTTATCGTCATTAGTGTCATTTTAACATTCTTACAATCTAACGTGAATGCTGCGAGTCATATTGGCGGCTTAGCAACTGGCTTCGTACTCGGTTTATTTTTCTTTAAACGAAAACCGACTGTCGTATGGCGCAATCACGCATAAAAAAACTTCCGAGATTACTCTTCGGAAGTTTTTTTGTATTCATACCAGTGCATTAAAGCCTCAATATCTCGCTGTTCCATATGATAGGCATTTGCCTTCGCACCCGTCATCCCTGACATAACGACTACTTGCCCTGTCGCTACTTGCTTGCGTTTTTGGAAATAGCTTTGCCTTTGCTCCGTCACTTGAATGCGGCTCTTCTCTACGCAGAAGGTGACTCGACTAATTTGACGATAGATGATTGTTAGCTGTGAGCCATGCACCTGAAAACGAGCGGTTTTATGCTGCCATATCCCTAATAGTATAACCGGAATGACGAGTAACAACGATAATAACCCATAAGGATAAAATACATAAGACGGTACAATCATTAAAGGTATTAACCATAGGAAATCGATGCGATAGAAAAATGGGCGTGCACGTCGTGGCGGGCGAATCATCTGCTGTTCCTCTAGTTGGAACTGAAATTGCGGGAACAAGGCAGCAAGTGGTTCCATCGCCTGTTTTTTCGAAATAAGTGGGAACAACACGATTTTTTTATCTTTCCCTTCTGCAAAGCCCCCACCGGCACTTTCTACTTGCACCGTTGCAAGACCGAATGGCTGACGAAGTGGATTTTCAACAATTTTAATCGCCTGTACACGATTCAGCGGAATCGTAATCCGCTTCTTTTCAAGCAAACCGCGCGTAATGACAAGCCGGTCGTTTTCTTCTGTTACCGTAAAATCAAAATAATTTAAAAGCGTAAGCGCAACAGATATAATCCATGCACCTAATACCCCGATAAAAATAAGCCCGATGATGAGTGCAATGCTGTACTTCACAAGATGTGAAAATTCATCATAAATCCATTCAAACGGGATATATTCCGCAAATTGCGAAATCACAGCGAATACCCCAAATATTACGACACCAATCCCACTAGAGGTTGTCGCTAATACAATTAAATCTTTGGGCGACATTTTATGAATGACACGCCCTTGTGGTTGGATCATCCCATCCGTTACTTCCGTTTCTACACGTCCGCGCATTTTTGCCTTATTCATTTCCTGTTCGATCTGATCAGCTGCTGCACGTGTAATGGCTGTGAGCTGTGCTTCTGGCTTCCCATCTTTACTGCCTGCTGTTTCAACTAATACTTGCACAAGTCCAAATATCCGGTGAAAAATACCTTCTTTATAATTTAAGCTTTGAATACGATCAAACGGAATATAGCGCTTCTTTTTGACAAATAATCCGTATTCCACACGCAGCTCACTATCTTCAAACCAATAGCGGAATGTCCACCATTTTAATATCCCTGATACAAACGTAAAAATAAGCGCTACTACTAAAATAAAGAGCGGAATCATTTGGCTAAAAAATCTTTCATCCCGGAAATTCAACGTAAAATTAAAACCATTGGCTACAAAAATAATAACAATCGGTATTGCCATATCCTTTAACGCTTTGACACAGTTAATCAGGGCAGAAACAGGATGTAGTTTTAATTTAAACATCTTCTTCCGCCACCCTTGCTAATTCTGAAATGCGCGCGCGCAGTGCATCTGCTTCATGCGTTTCCAAAAACGGAATGGTATGCGTCGTTGCTGCAGATGAAATGGAAATATTCGATAAACGATACCGTTTTAAAATCGGTCCTTGTTCTGTGTCCACATGTTGTACACGTACCATCGGGATTAACGTCCGCGTCACGACGAATAAACCACTTTGAATTTCGATTTCCTGTTCACGTACCTCGTAGCGCCAAATATTATAGCGAATGTTAGGGAAAATCCAAATGAACAAAATAATAGCAAGTATAACAATCCCCCAAGCAATCGGGTAAATATAAAGGGGCCATTCAAATGTATACGTTAAAAATGTTGCAACACCCGCAAGTATTGCGAGCAATAGCGTTTGGAATAGTCCGTAAATACGCCAGACCGTTACCCCTCTTTGGGGGATTTTATATTTCGGTTGCTCCCTCATCTTTCCCACCTCTTTCTTCTTTGTATTTTATACGATTGAACGCTGGATTTGTTTCATTTCTAAAAATAAGGGCATTAACCCAAATATATACTTAACTTATATGCCCTAATGCAGAATGGCTAGCTAGTGATTAATATAAGTAGCCAGAAAAAAACCGTCCCTCGAAAGGAACGGTTCATATCAATATTATTTTTCTTCACGACGACGTGGGCGGCGATCTCCACGATTACGGTCGCGGTCATTGCTGCGACGACGATCGCCTCCGCGCTCACCACCACGATTACGGTCGCGGTCATTACGACGGCGGTCTCCTCCGCCTCCGCGTCCACCACGATCATTACGACCACGGCCTCCGCCACCTTGAGAACGCTCGCGACGCATTGGTAATGGACGCTCTTCTGTAATTGTTACAGGCGTTGCATCAGGCTCTTTTGTCATTGTTTTAATGGCAGCTGCTACTACATCAATAGCATCGTTATTTTCTAAAATTTGAGCTGCTAAATCACGATATTTGCCTAAATCATTATTTTGAACTAATTCTACTAATGTTTGCATTGCTACTTCTTGTTGCCCAGCAAGTGCTTCTTCTGTGCTTGGTGGACGAAGTGGTGTCATGCGTTTTTTCGTTGTTTCTTCCACAATACGTAAGTAACCCATTTCACGTGGTGTTACGAATGTCACTGCTAAACCAGTGTTTCCAGCACGACCTGTACGACCGATACGGTGAACGTACGATTCTGGATCTTGTGGAATATCGAAGTTATACACGTGCGTTACACCTGAAATATCAAGACCACGTGCTGCTACGTCTGTTGCGATTAAAATGTCAATTTTGTTTTCCTTAAATTGACGTAAAACCGATAAACGTTTCGCTTGGCTTAAATCACCATGAATACCTTCTGCAAGGTAACCACGTAAAGTTAACGCTTGAGATAACTCATCTACGCGGCGTTTTGTACGACCAAAGATAATAGCTAACTCCGGTTTTTGAACGTCTAATAAACGAGATAGGACATCAAATTTTTCACGTTCTTGTGCTTTTACAAAGAACTGCTCAATGTTTTCCATTGTTAATTCTTTCGCTTTAATTTTTACTACTTCTGGATCACGCATGAATGTCTCAGCAATTTTACGGATTGCAGGAGGCATTGTTGCAGAGAATAGTAATGTTTGGCGAGTTGATGGTACGTTTTCTAAAATCGAGTTGATATCATCGATGAAGCCCATGTTTAACATTTCATCTGCTTCGTCTAATACTAATGTTTGTACATCGTCAAGTTTTAATGTACGACGGTTAATATGGTCAATAATACGACCTGGTGTACCAACGATAATTTGTGGTTTATTTTTTAGCGCACGAATTTGGCGTCCGATTTCTTGTCCACCATATACTGATAATAATTTAACGCGCTTATCATAACCGATTTTATATAGTTCTTCCGATACTTGAATCGCTAATTCACGAGTTGGCGCGATTACTAATGCTTGGATGTTTGGATTTTTAGGGTCAATTTTCTCAATTAGAGGAATACCAAATGCGGCAGTTTTACCAGTACCTGTTTGCGCTTGACCTAATACGTCACGGCCTTCCATGGCAAATGTAATAGTACCTTCTTGGATTGGTGTCGCTTCTTCAAACCCCATACGTTTTACTGAACGTAGTGTAGATTCGCTAATGTTTAATTCTGAAAAATTTGTCAAACTCTTCAATCTCCTTTTTTCCTTATAAGTTGACAAATGGTTACATTTTCAGATGAAGTATGTCGGCAAAATCGAGCCTCTATGTGGAACGTTTCCGTTACTTAAAAAATTCTCTCTGCTAATTGCAGAGCTCTCTTATATGAAAAGGAAAGCCCGGTCTTTGCCGAGCGGTTCAATTCTATATCGTTCTATTGTTCCGTGAGTATGAAAATAAAATAGAATAAAACCGTTAAATTCAAAAAAAAGCACTCTTCAAGCGTATATGAAGAGTCTTCGCACAAAATGTATCCATTGCTCTCCATAGTCTAACATGCACAAGTACTTGATGCAACGATAAAGCTCGAGTCATAATAATCTGATTTTTATAGCCCTAATAAAAACTTTAGCGCTTTACTGAACCATTCATCACAATCATTGCTATAGCATATATGATGCTTCCCACATTCCGAAATATACAACGCTTTTCGCTTTGTCGGAATTTTATCATATAACATCTGGGCTGTTATACTTGGCACAATCCCATCCAGCGCTCCTTGTACGATAAATACAGGACATGTAATATGCCCGATATACGGCTCCGTTTTCCTCACAATTTTCATAAATTGAACGGTTGCTGACAATGGAACATTTTGGAATTTATGTTGATAACGTAGAAACAATTCATTTTCTCTAAGCTTTCTATGAAATGCATCATCTGCCATTGTACGAATATCCTTCACTAACTGACTCGGGCTCACATATTTCGCAGCTGCACTAAGTAGCACAAGCTTTTTTACAAGGTAACGCTTCGCTAAATACATGGCAATTACACCACCCATTGAAAAGCCCACAATAATAATTTCATCGACCTGCTTAGCAAGTTTACGATACGCAATCTCTGCATCCATTAACCAATGCTCTGCTTTATACCCTTCCATCGCAAGCGCATCTGCATCACCATGGCCTAAAAAAGTCGGGGTTTCAATGATCCATGTTGTGTGTTCTTTTATGTAATCTGCAAAAGGTTGTATTTCATAAGGTCCACCGGAAAAACCATGCAAAAAAAGGACACCTACTGTCATATGCTCCCTCCATTACTTCGATTTCAATCATTACGCTATTTAATTTGGTACTTACCAAAAACGCTATAGTGAAAACCTCTCTTGATATACTATTCAAAAAAACTTGCCAGAAAGGATTTTTTATAAAAAACAAGCCGTTACACTGAAAATAAATGTACTTACTATTTTAAGTATTGCCTTCATCGCTCTTACCTATGTTGCTACGGAAAGAGAGGCATTGCAATTCTAAATTTCAAAAAAAGAAAACGCCTCCGTTTAACATGGTTGGCTATACTAAAAATTAAACACATACTGCTATTTTTCCTCTGTGGCTATTTGGTTTACTTGAAAGCAAGAACAAATATTTTACCTCTACCAATTGAAATCGATTATTTTGATGCCTGGATCGTGTCACCTAGCGAAATCGAGATACAACTTAATTTAAAATAAGTGCCAAATCATGTCTATTTACCTAAATGACACTTATCCTCAATTAAGTCGTATATCAAAATCCCCCAATGAAGCTTTGACCGTTTTTACAATGAATGAATCATTTTTTCTATTAAAAAAATTATTTATTCTTACCAAAACAGATTGTTATTTACTGTATTTTATACATTAATATGGTTCAACACCGTAACTAGGGGTTGAATTTGTATTAATTCAAAAATTTTACATTAAAAGATAGAATAAAAGCGAAAACTCACGTATCGTAATTGTTGTCGAGACAAACCACGAGAGGAGTTTTCGCTTTGTACTCCAAGTTTATCAAATGGATTCTACCGTTACCATCTTTTTTGAAATCGCTCTACCATCTGATGAGGAGCCTAATGTGTTTCCTGTCACAGCTACACGCCAAAAGATTGCTTGCCCCATTTGTGCAGGAGCTACCGCTTGTCATGACCGTACGCTGCATCGCTTTCGTCACGGTTATGCTTGGCATATTGGTGTGCTTTGGATTGAATTATGTTTACCACGCCAGCGCTGTAAAAGTTGTGGTTTTACCTTTTCGTTTGACTATGGATTAGGACTTGTCCGTTCTTCTACAGCGTCATTTCGTCGTGAAATTACGAACCGTTGTCATGGTCGTTCCATCGCTGATGTAGCACGTGAATACGGGCTGCCGTATACAACGGTTGAACGCTGGTTTTACACGTATGCACCGGATCAATTAGTCGAAGAAACGGCCAAACATATTTGTGTGGATGAGTTCGCTTTACGCAAAGGACACAACTATGCGACCAGTGTTTTAAACGCTGAAACAGGGCGGATTTTAGCCATTGTTCCGCACCGAGATCAAGCAGCGATTGAAGCCGTTTTAAAGAAAGTGACAGGTCAAATTCGAACAGTCATTAGTGATTTTGCGCCTGCCATGGCAGGCGCTATTCAAGCCGTCTATCCAGCTGCCATTCATGTGTTGGATCGTTTTCATTTGATTCAGTTTTTCACGGATGCCCAACAACGAAGACGACGCTATTTGGGTGAAGCGAAAAAGCATCATAAGTCGCGTTTTATTGACCGTTGTTTAGCTCGAAAGCCCGAACAATTAACGGCAGAAGAACGTGATTTTGTGCAGGAATGGCATCTTGAAGATAACCACACAAAGCACATTTATCAGGCGCTTAATCACATCCGCTATGTGTTAAAAGCGACGACCATGACACAAGCGAAAAAGAGATTAAAGGATTGGTTAAAACGATACCAATTTCACACGTGTAGTGTCGTTGCGAAAATTGCCAAAACAGTACTCGCACGAGAAGAAGCGATGATTAATACCATTTATTTACCCTTCTCGAATGGCATCATGGAAGGCACAAATAATAAAATCAAACTCATCAAAAGACGTGGATTTGGTTATCAAAATGATGCTCACCTTTTCCTTCGATTACGATTGGAAACAGGGCATTGATTTTGTCATCCCCGACTTATGGTGAAGAGCCATTAATATGTAATAAAGGAATGTATTAACTATTTGAGATGACGATGCAAGTTTCGAAAAAGCTTGATTATTTTCGATTTTCATCTAAATAAAAGTACTTTTTTCGCCCTTCACACTAGCTACTTGTTTAATAAATTTCCCGCTTTTTTATCACATTAGCTATTAGTAGCACCTCCTTTTCCGAATGAAAACAGGAATTTTTTAGCCAAAAAGCAAACAAACGGAACGATTTATTAGCAAAATGCAGGCTGATTTTGAAGTAAACCGTTGTGTTAGGAGTGCAAAAAGAAATATAGTTAAACACGGGCAAACAGCCAAAATTTCTTATAAAAAAGCGTTGCGCCAGCTTTATGCTGACACAACGCCTTTTAAAATACGCTCTAATTGCATCCCGCGAGAGCCTTTCAATAAAATCAAAGACTGCTCTCCTGCGTGTTGTTTAATTTCTTCAATAATCGGCTCATAGTCCGATTCCGTATAGACTAATCGTTCCGGACCGAAATTTGCTATCAACTGATCATACAGCCATTTCATACGTGGTCCGTATAAGCAAATCCGCGCAATCGAGCCATCTACTTCCTGTGCCATTTGCTCATGGAAAGCACGTTCATCATTCCCAAGCTCCAACATATCACCCAGCACAAGCCATTTTTCAGGACGCATGTTGGTTGATTTCACAAACTGAATCGCTGCACGCATCGATGTGGGCGCTGCATTATACGCATCGTTAATAAATAACGGACCATTCTCTACCCGCACAAGCTGCATACGCATATCGGTTAATGTAACTTGTTTTAACGACAGACGAATTTGTTCATCCGTTAACCCAAGTGCTTTACTTACAAGCATCGCACTTAATGCATTTTTCACTTGATGCTCCCCAAGTACGGAAATTTCAAATGTTCCTTCCATTAACCCTTTCACATGAAAGCGACTACCGGTTTCCACCGTTTCAATATTCGATGCAATGAGTGTATTGTCTTCGCCAAAACCAAATGACATCGTTTCCGTGTCAGGGTCTTCTGCTACTAACTTACGTAAAAGCGGCTCATCCCCATCAAAGAAGAGTACCCCTTCCTCTAGTAAGCCTTTTGTAATTTCATATTTCGCCTGCGCAATCCCCGCTCGAGACCCTAAATCTTGCATATGCGCCTCGCCAATATTCGTAATAATCGCTAAGTGCGGACGTGCAATGCGTGTCAGAAACTCGATTTCACCGAAACCACTCATCCCCATTTCAAGGACGGAAACATCTGTATCTTCATCCAACTGTAAAATCGTAATCGGTAAACCGAGCTGATTGTTGAAATTTCCAATTGTTTTTTGCACTTTAAAGTAAGGGGATAACGCGCCTGCCAAAATATCTTTCGAAGATGTTTTACCGTTTGAGCCCGTAATGCCGATAAAGGTCGCCTTATGCTCACTCCGATAAGCAATCGCCATTTGTTGAAGCGCTACCTCCGCATCCTCAACAAAAATAAGCGGTTTACCTACTGGGGGATTTGGCTCATCATGTAGCCATAACGAAGCAGCAGCACCTCTTTCAAATGCTTGCTCAACAAATTTATGTCCATTTACTAATTCACCGCGGAACGGTACGAAAAGATCGCCCGGCTGAATGGTACGCGTATCAATGGAAATACCTGTTACAACTGTATCACTATAGTCTTGCTCATGAATTTTTAACCATGTTGCAATTTGTGCTAATGTTTTTCTCATCGTTCTCAATCCTTATTATACTGAAGCTTTTGTTTTTCCGCATGACGTTCTAACGCTAGCCCGATTAACTGATCAATTAATGCCGGGTAACTCACACCGGTATTTTGCCATAGTAGTGGATACATACTAAACGGCGTGAAACCAGGCATTGTATTTACTTCATTAATGAATACCTCATCATTAGCTGTCACGAAAAAGTCTGCACGGACTAAGCCTGATGCATCTAAAATCTTAAACGCCGCGCAAGCCATTTCATTCATTTTCTTTACAACTGCTTCTGATACTTCTGCAGGAATAATTAATGCTGTATTCCCATCTTTGTATTTCGAATCATAGTCATAGAAATCTGTCATTGGTTTAATTTCACCTACTACAGATGTTTGCGGCTCGTCGTTCCCTAATACACCCATTTCGATTTCACGACCAACAACCCCTTGCTCTACAATAATTTTACGATCGTATTGTAGTGCAAACTCAATAGCGGTCACTAACTCTGTGCGATTTGTCGCTTTGCTAATGCCCACACTTGACCCTAAGTTAGCGGGTTTTACAAATAGCGGGAACTGTAAGCTTTCACATTTCACCAAAATCACATCGCTGTCTTTTTCCCACTCGTTTCGGATAAAGTATACGTACGGCGTTTGCGTCAGACCAGCAATTTCAAATAATTGTTTCATGACTACTTTATCCATACCTGCTGAAGATGCTAAAACCCCATTTCCAACATACGGTACATTTATTACTTCTAGTAACCCTTGTACGGTACCATCTTCACCATTTGTACCATGTAGCAATGGGAAAATCACATCGAATTGATATTTATTATGCGCCTCGATAAATTTCGTAATATTGTTTGGGGCATTATTAGATGTAAATTGTAATTGTTCAATCGTTTCAACGGGAGCTGTTAACTGAGGTCCTGTAAGCCATTCACCATCCAATGTAATAAAAATCGGATGTACTTCATACTGCCCAAAATCCAAAGCTTGTGTCACTGCCTTCGCAGTTGAAAGCGATACTTCATGCTCCGCAGACTTACCCCCATATAATAAACCGATTTTCTTTTTCATACCGTTGACCTCCTTAAGTATCCTTAGTTTATCATGAAGTAAAACTCGCTATAAACTAAATTCCTTACTTGAAAAAAGGTTGCCACGAAGCAATGTCGAGACAACCTTAGCTAATTTTTATTAGTTCATCGTAGTTTTGCTTTAAAATTTCATTTAAGTCAACCCATACTTCATCTGGGAAATTGTAATCGGATAATGTACGAATTTCAATACCGTATTGCGATGACTTTTCCATTTTAAATAATGAAAGCAATGCACCTTCTTTCACGAAGTGTCTGCATGCACGCAAAACAATCGGATCGATTGTTGGAATTGCTTGCTTTGATTTACGACGCCAAAAGCCACCTGTTCCCTCTTTTTCATGAATCATTTTATTAAATAAATTCGCTGTTAATAATTCACTATCACCTAAGAATCGAAAGTATACTTTTGTCATTTTATCATTCGGAGATGCATAATACGCATATCGATTTTGTAACTTGCTAAAAAACGGTGATGCGAGCGGTTCACGTTTATGACCAAAATATAAGAGCTCTGCTTGCTCTACTGGCGATAATTGATTGACGTTTTTCTCACTCGAAAAATCAATCCAACAAAAATCCCCCTTTATATCCGGTAATCGTTTCAGAAAGGGCGTCATATCTTCCGTAGCAATATAATCAAACTGTGTATGCATGTTAAAGGAGCCATCCTCATAATTGTGCTTTAGCAGCAATATATTTTTCATCGGTTCAATAGACGAAAAAAATTGCCTCAATGAAAGGCCACTATAAATGACGAATTGATCTACATCATTCATATGTATATATAAATGATGAATAAAATCGTCCGCACTTTTCATTTTCTTTGCCATCACACGCCCACTCCTTCAAACGAATAATATGAATATTATATGATGTATTATCGTTTTTTGAAACAATTTATATTTTTCTTCGTCATATCTTTTGTTTCTATCAGTTACAAGTATTTTTCAGTAGAATATGTTAAAGTAAATTGTTAGTATGTATTACATTCACTCTTCGAAAAACACAACTCACACCCACATCACACGAGTTGATGTCTTTTCTTATGCAGATTAGAAAATGATACCCTCTTATCTGCCAATGATTTTAAATAAGGTGGCATTCATGGATAATAATAGACATTTCACGAAACGTTTCGATTGGACGCTCTTTTTTATACTAATGATGTTTCTTGCTGTCAGCTTGCTCGCGATTGGCTCTGCGCAAACTTCTGGGCAATATGGCATTAACTTCGTACCGTTGCAAATTCGCTGGTATGTCATTGGTGCGATCATTGTCGCATTCGTTATGTATTTTGAGCCCGACCAATACAAAAAAATGGCATGGGTATTGTACGGTTTTGGTGTATTCTTATTAATTGCGCTCTTTGTTATTCCAGAAGGTACTTTTGCGGTACGTGTAAACGGCGCAAAAAGTTGGTTCTCAACCCCGGTGGGCAATATCCAGCCGTCAGAATTCATGAAAACCTTCTATATTTTAGCATCCGCTTATTTAATTAGTAAACATCATGAACAATACCAAGTCAAAACGATTAAATCAGACTTTATTTTACTTGGAAAAATCGCTGTAACATTACTCGTACCACTCGGCTTTATTATGACACAACCTGACCTTGGTTCATCTCTTGTATTTTTAGCAATCACAGCCGCCCTAGTTATTGTAGGAGGGGTATCGTGGAAAATCATTTTACCCATTTTCGGTGGTGCAGTAGCAGTTGGGGGCTCTTTATTATGGATGGCGCTTTATATGCAAGACTTCCTCGAAGAAGCATTCGGCTTTAAAGCGTATCAATTTGCGCGTATTTACTCTTGGCTTGACCCTTACTCTTACTCGGCAAATGAAGGCTATCACCTTATTACCTCACTGAATGCGATTGGATCTGGTGAAATTTTCGGTAAAGGCTTATTCGGTCGTGAAGTTTATGTTGCGGAAGGTCATACCGATTTTATCTTTACCGTTATCGGAGAAGAATGGGGATTTGTCGGCGCAAGTGTCGTCATTTGCTTATATTTCTTATTAATTTATCATTTAACGCGGACAACACTTTTACTAAAAGACCCATTTAGTACGTATGTATGTGCAGGGATTATTGCGATGATCACGTTCCATGTATTCGAAAATATCGGCATGACGATTCAATTACTCCCAATTACAGGGATTCCACTACCATTTATTAGTTACGGTGGTAGTTCACTCATGGGGAATGCACTCGCAATCGGTCTAGTATTTAGTATGCGATTCCATTATCGTACGTATATGTTCTCCGCACACGATGATGAAGATTAAAAAAGAATGTTCATATACACACTCCCCAACCAAAAAACAAGCTGCCTCCATTGAAATGAAGGCAGCTTTATTTTACGCATTTTGTGTTTGTGGAGTTTGCGTTGGTGGTGTTAAAACTTTTAAAAGTTCTAGACGCGATTTCGTAACAGTTGCTTTCACGCCTAATGTAGATAAGTTTTTTACGACTTCTTTCAAATCGATTTCCTTCGTCATCTGTCCCACCTCAATCTTTCCTTATATACTTTAACGTCCTTGCTTGTAAAAAAGTTTCATATTAAATATTAGATGTCTGACTTTTATGACTGAACTTATCATATCATTATTGTATGCAAAAAAGTTTTTCAATTATGTTACAAGTTCTAAAAGTCAAGTAAATCGAACACATAATTATCATTTCCTATTTTAAGCAAGATTAAACATTTTATTTGTATACTGTAATGAGTAAAAATATACCCTAAAAAATACCAGTTAAATAGTAAAAGATATTAAATGAAAGCGTAATCGTAGCCTCCGCGCTTTGCCACAGCCTACACAGGAGCTAAAACAGGCGTGGCCTGTTTGGATCTCCTGTTCCGGCTCCTGTGGCTATGACGCGCTACGGCAAAAAGTGAATACTTCTCGATATGCTAAAAAAACAGTTCTCTTTTCTAAAAGAAATTAATTTCTTTCTATTTGCAAGTATAATTGCCCCACCCTCTACCGTAATGAATGAGAATCTTTCTTTATTTTTAGCAACTAATTATGTATTGAACCATAGTTGCGTGTAGCGGAGGTACGAGAGTGTAGCTGACGGCATGCGCCTTTCGCTACAGAGCAATGTTTTTCTGCACCGGAAGTGAAGCGGCAGGTGCAAAGCTTCCTACGGGAAAAGCGATAAAAGAACGAAGGCTAAAACCGTCACATCGTGTGACAACGCCTTCGTGACCAACATCATGTTGACCCCAAGACCCCGCAGGAAATTTATTTGCGACGAAAGCGCAGCGACAGGAGCACCGAAGTATGAGCGACGAGGAGGCTTGATCTCGCCCGTGGAAAGCGAGTGCCGCAGTGGAAAGCAACGGTTACTTAAATGGTAATATATGCTTCAAGGTTTACTCATTATAAGTTACATACTATAATGATGCGATTTAGCTCGATTTAATGCTATTTGGCTATATGTATAAAATATTTTATAAAAGCATATAATTTTTGTTAAAAGCATTGTCTCACAATGAAAGATGCAACATTTTAACTATTTAAAATCAACATTCTTTTTTATATCCCTATTATATAGCTACGTTTTATCAGACTTATAAGGGGTAATCGTTAAAATATACCGCTGAGAGCTTATGTGAGGTTTTGACACACATATTAGTTGAAGGAGTCTTTATGATGGCAAAGTCAATTTTAATACCAAAGCAATTGCAACGCTTTCGGTTAATGCTAGAACAATCTGCTATGGAATATATGCGATGCATGCCTAATACAAAAACAACTAATCTAATGAATAGCAAGCTCGGTGGAATGCCTTATTTACCAAAAGGGGCCACTCATCCAAGAGATGCAACAGGAGAATATATGCTGCTCCTTGCACAAATTAATTTTTCAGAGGATTCTTTCCCTTCACCATTTCCGACAAAAGGTGTATTGCAATTTTTTATATCGTCATGGAGCTACGAACAAACGCTTAAAACGGGAAATATTTTACCGCAAAATTATTTTAAGATACGTTACTTCCCTATCACAGTAACACATGAAATGATAGAGGACTTTACTTATTTACAGGGAGTCTCAATGCATCAATTTCCTTTTAAAAAAGAGTTATCGCTCTCTTTTTCAAGAGAAATTGAACCGGTTTCTGCAACAGACTATCGTTTAAACGAGTATATTCCCCCAAATCTTGTTGAACAATTTACACAAACAGAACAGCAACGTTTTAGCGATATTTACTTTCATTATTTTTCAAGTGCAGACCATAAAATGGGTGGCTACCCTTATTTTATTGATGAGGACATCCGTGCTACTACGGTATCACTCAGAAAATACGATACACTCCTTCTTCAAATTGTTTCAGACGATGAAATGGGGATTATGTGGGGAGATTCAGGTGTGCTAAAGTTTTTCATTAATCATGATCAATTAGAAAAACGTGACTTTTCAGACGTTTTATTGTATATGGAAGACTACTAATTCAAACCTTTTGGCGTAGCATGCTCGCATCGCTGAGAGGTTTTATTTTTTATAGTGGAAATACATACATTTAGCCGAAAAAATACGTTACTATAAGAAGATGAGAGAATATGAAAGAAGGTAATCAAATGACTTTTTCATTCGAAACTAGCATCCTCGCTCTATTGGTTGCCATGCTCAATATTTTATTTGCTATGACGATTATTTTTTTAGAGAGAAAAGATGCTTCTTCCACTTGGGCATGGATTCTCGTTTTGTTTTTTATTCCATTATTCGGATTCATTTTGTATCTACTTCTTGGGCGACAACTACGAAAAAAACATTTATTCCGGTGGGAAGGTCGAAAAGATATCGGCATCGAAAAACTCATTAGTTATCAAATCGAGGCATTAAAAGAAGAGAAACTGGAATTCCGTGAAGAGCATATAAATGATTTTAAAGAGCTCATCTACATGAATTTAATTACAAACAACGCGGTTCTAACACAAGACAATGCGATACAGTTATTCGATGACGGGAGTGATAAATTCGAGGCATTGCTTCAAGATATTTTAGAGGCAAAAGATCATATCCATATACAATATTATATTTTTAAGCTTGATAATTTAGGACAGCGTATCTTAAATGCCTTAATTAAAAAGGCGAAACAAGGGGTAAAAGTTCGTATTTTATATGATGAAATGGGTTCTCGCGGTATCAAAAAACGTCACTTCAAAGAATTAACGGAAGTCGGCGGAGAGGTTGAAATATTTTTCCCATCTATTTTCCCACTAATCAACCCGCGTTTAAACTTTCGTAACCACCGTAAAATCGTTGTAATCGATGGAAGGATCGGCTATATTGGCGGATTTAATGTTGGCGATGAATATTTAGGCTTGAAGTCGCGATTTGGCTATTGGCGTGATACACATATGCGGGTCGAAGGAAGTTCTGTACACCCATTACAGACACGCTTTCTACTCGACTGGAATCAAGCAACTGTGCATTATTGCATTAACTATTCCGAGCGTTATTTTCCTGCTATCCCGAAAAAGGGCGATATTGCGATACAAATCGTTTCAAGTGGACCTGATACAGAATACGCTACAATTAAAAATAGCTATATTAAAATGATTATGAGCGCCAAGAAATATATCTATATCCAATCACCTTATTTTATCCCAGATGACGCCTTTTTAGATGCCTTAAAAATTGCGTCACTTTCAGGTATTGATGTTCGCATTATGATTCCAAACAAACCCGATCATCCATTTGTGTATTGGGCGACTTACTCGTATGCTGGGCAGTTACTAAATACCGGGGCGAAAATTTACCATTACGATAAAGGCTTTATTCATGCCAAAATGATTGTTGTCGATGATGCCATATCAACAGTCGGCACAGCCAATATTGATGTTCGCAGTTTTAGTTTAAATTTTGAAATCAATGCATTCATTTATAATCATGCTATTTCTCATAACTTAGCAGAAATTTTTGAAAAAGATATTTTGGATTGTACGGAGCTTACAATGGAAACTTACGAAAATCGACCACTTCGTGTAAAATTTAAAGAATCCATTTCCAGGTTATTATCACCGATTTTATAAAAAATGGCGAATCCAAAAATCGGATTCGCCATTTACTATTCTACACCTAAATATTCTTCTAGTGTTAAACCTGACTTTTTTACTTTCGTCGCTGCTTCGACGCCTAAATAACGAAAATGCCATGATTCATACATAAAGCCCGTTACATCTTCTTTCCCCTCTGGAAAACGTAGGATAAACCCATATTTATGTGCATTGTCTACTAACCATTTTCCAGCAGGTGTCTCACCAAATTCGGCTGTTAACCATAAATCTTGACGGCTATTTTCACCAATATCAAATGCTAAACCTGTTTGGTGTTCTGAGTATCCTGGGCGTGCACTGTAGCGATCCGCCGCCTCTTTCCCATCACGGTTTACGTAATTTGTATACAGTGTTGTTTGATAATCATAGGAACGAAATCCACTAAATGCAACCAGCTCAAGACCTACCTCTTTTGCAGCCATCGCCATTTGTTCAAAAGCAGCGCGGGCTTCAGGGCTTTCACCCGGATTAAAATCTTTTGGTAATGGATGCTTTTTATTAGCAAGTAAAACCCCATCCACATATGTCGGCTCGATTACTTCCGTTGCTTCAATACGATACCCACCTGCATCTACTTCAATTACTTCTGGTGGTTCCTCCTGCTGTGTAGTCGGCTGTTCCTCATTCTCTTCCATTTCATTTGGCTGCGCTACAGCAGGTGGTGTGTCAACACTCTGTTCTCCTGCTTTAGACGGAAACAGTGTGTCTTTATAAGCATATATACCGACCACGATAACGACCAAAAATATTACGATACTACTAACAACCATTATCGGCTTATTATTTTTATGTCGATCTATTCTTGACTTCCTCATAGTACGCCTACTTTCTTCAACAATACACTTATTCTATCATTTTTTTATTCTAGTGACTTTTAGAAAAAGGGCCGTCTGAAAAGACATTTCGAGACGGCACCTTTCCAACGAGGATGGCGGCATGTTGATGCGACCACCGCAGGAGCAATATTTCTAAATGGATCATTATGAAGGAGTGAAGGGGGTGTTCTGAAAGTTTTTAATTTCTAGACACCCCCTATGTTTATCCCGTAATAATGATATATAAAACAATTAGTGTTGCGATTGCAAAGAACATTGCCATGCTACGCATCCACTTTGATTCCTTTTCTAATCCTTGTTGCTTAAAGCTTCGATAGCGAAAGAAATTTGTTAACGTAAACATGATAGTTAAAAACAGAACAGCTACTTGAAAGTTACCAGTAACCCCAAAATATAAAGCAAGCAAACTTGAAATTGCTACTAAGATAAGCGAAACGCTTTTTTCATTCATAGTTGAAGCCCCTTATTTATTCTCTGGAATGTCCGAGAAAAACTTACGTCCTAAATATGTTTGTACAATTAAGATAAAGCCACCAACGGACCAATACAGTGGTAATGCAGCCATCGATGTAAATGAAATAACAACAATCATAATCGGTGAAATATAAATCATCCATTTCATCTGCTGCTTTTGCGCCTCTGGAACTGTCCATAATGATACTTGTGCTTGCACAAGATAAATCACTCCAGCAATTACTGTCATTAAAATATCTGGAGATCCTAAATTAAACCATAAAAATTCATGCGTCTTTACATCTGCGGAATAAAGAATCGCAAAATATAACCCCATAATAATCGGCATTTGAATGACAATCGGTAAACATCCCATATTTAACGGGTTAATATTATGCTCTCGATATAAGGCAATCATTTCTTGCTGAATAGCAAGTTGCTCCTCTTTTGTTTTTGCAGCCTTCATACGTGCTTGGACATCTTCCATTAAAGGTTTCACAACATCCATTTTTACCTTCATATGAGCTTGCTTACGATAATTTTTCAACATGAAAGGCATTAAGACTAAACGAATGGCAACCGTAATAGCGATAATCGCTAATCCGTAGCTGCCGTTAAATACAGTGTTACCTAAAAAATCAAGCAATGCATCCATCGGCCTTACAAAAATACTATAAAAAAAGCCTTCTTCATTTTCGACAGATTGACATCCCGTTAACATAAACAATACCGTTAGGAGTAGACCACTTAGCTTTAAATGCTTCATCATTGTCACCTTCTTCTTTTGATTACAGTTGAAGTATACAGGAATGTAGCTTTAGGCGCCAATATACACGAAAAAAAAAAATTTAGCTTGTACCAACATCACACAAGTTGATTCAACCTGAGAACTGAATCAAACTACTCGTTCAAGCACATCATACAAAGGACGCTTACACATCATTTTTACATGCTATTCTTTTGGGAAATTTACATATCAAGGTTGCCTACGCAAACTTATGAACGTTTCTTATAGACAAATTAAAAGGCCCTGCTCCATGTAACAGGACCTCTTGCTTATACTTTTTCGTATTCTGGTTCGCCAATTTCAAAGCGATAAAATTCATGATGCAATTCATCACGGAAATGTTTCGGTGTAACACCTGTATATTTCTTGAAAATACGAGTAAAGTAACTTTGATTACAGAAATGGAACTGCTCTGAAATCGAAGTAATACTTTTATTCGTATGACGCAAATAATACTGTGATTCTTCTACACGACGTACATTTAAATACTCAACTAATGTAATCCCGACATGCTCACGGAAAATACGTGATAAATGGCTTGTACTAATATGGAAATTTGCCGCAATACTTTCTACTGTTAAATCATTTTCTAATTCATCATTAATATACATAATCACTTTGTTTACCGTTTGGTGACGGAATGTTGGCTGTCTGCGGTCAGCAATAAAATAAACATAGAAGTCGATTAAGTCATCTGCAAATTGCAAAAACTCTGCATCTTTCATCTGATTTTCAATCATATCAGCACAAGCTAAATTAAACGCAAAAGCTTTTTTCATAGGAACTTGATTATCTAGAAGCTTACGCGCAACAATAGATGACAAAATGATAAAATAATGGCGTACAACTTTAATTACCTGTTTTCCAAAACGAATCGATAAAATATCGATAATTTCATGTAAAGATTTCTTCGCTTTTGCTGCTTCTAAATGATAAATCTCAAACAACAACTTTGATTCAATAGTAAAGAACTCCTCAATCCCTTGATATTGATTGATATTATCGATTTCTTGGAAGTATCTTTTGGAAATTGTTTCAGATATTGAATGTTGATGTAATTGCATAGATTACCTCCATCTTTCCTTCTAAGTTCTAAAGGTATATTTTTTTTACAAAATATAACTTATTAAAACTAAAAATGTATAGTAGAAAATAAATATTTTTTAGACCTTTCACCAAAATATGTACTTAACTGCACATTTAATTATAGGCGTACGCTTCCCGCTGTAGTCGCCGCCTTCCGGTCCATATGTTTATAACATAAAGTTTCTTACGTCTAAAAAAGAAACATCTTCTATATATTTCTTTATTAGATGTTAAATACTTAATATAACGATAAATTCTCAATACGCACTTTATTTACTAACTACAGTGAATATTACCATATTTTGCGATTTTTTTTCAACTTAAATTTGGTATAATGAATAGTACAAAAATCCCATCGCTAAAAGAAGACGTAATCTTACTACTAATTATCTGTAAAGACATGATATAATATTAAGCATACCAGTTAATAATAAGGAAGCAATCCGAAATTTACTTTCTTACTTTGTCATTTATATATTTTTTTCTTTATAAATTTTAAAAATGAATAAATTTCCGTTCATTATTCCTAAATCTTCTCTATTTAATTTCTACAAAAATGTAGTAAAATATAAAATAATTATGTAAAATTGCTTAAAAGAGGTGTTTATAACGTGGATCCAAGACAAATTGAAGAAATTATGGACGTTATTAAAGAATTTTTCCCTGAAAATACGTCTATTGCAATTTCTGATGTAAATGAATATTTATACTATCAGCCAAGCAAAAAAGTAGACTTAAAAATCAAACCAGGTGATCCAATTAAAGAAGGATCAGCTGCCCACAAAGCATTAACGTATGGCCAAAAAATTAGTACATACATCGAGCCAGATGTATTTGGTGTTCCTTATTTTGGTATGAGTATACCATTAGTTGAAGAAGGCGAAACAAAAGGTGCTATTACTGCTATTTTCCCACAAAAGCCATCACCGTTTTTAACAAACTACATTACAGTTAAAATCGATGACTGCTGGTACCCAATTAAACATAATCAAGTAATTTATTTAGAGACACAACTTCGTAAAACATTTGTTAAAACAATGAGTCGTGAAGGCTACCACCGTTTAAATTTAAGTGATTTAGAATTGTTCTTAGCTCCAGATTCATTTATTCGTTGCCACCGTTCATATATCGTAAATATTGATTATATCGAAGAAATCCAACCAGATTCTCACTCAACATTTTTATTGATTATGAAGGACGGTACACGCATTCCTGTTTCTCAACGTTACGCAAGTTATTTCCGTCGTTCACTCGGTTTCTAATTTACCACATTTTACTACGCATACACAAAGACTTTGGGCCTAAAAGCACAATTCTTTGTGTATTTTTTTGCTAAAAACCCACCTCATCGACTCATGTCAAAAAACCTATTTTCGGTCGAAAATACTCTTTTTCTCTCTTTCATTCGTTTTTTAAGCACTTTCATGCGCAACATGAAGAAATTGTGACAATTTGGTGATAATATTATTTCAAGCGGTTGTGAATTCAACCTGATTAAATAAACAGAAAATTCTCACACAATTTTCTAACTATTCATTTAAACCATCATTAAACTTATTTAGGGGAGGATTTTAAAATGGATCCACGAGTTGAAAAGCGTTTAGGTTTAAAACAATTAACAGATAAAGTAGTATCTGCACAAGAAGCAGCTGCACTAATCGAAGACGGTAGTGTAGTAGGTATGTCAGGATTTACTCGTGCTGGTGATGCAAAAGTAGTACCAATGGCATTAGTAGAGCGCGCTAAAAATGAAAAATTCCAAATTGATGTTTACACAGGTGCATCTTTAGGACCTGAAGTAGATAAATATTTAGCAGAAGCTGGCGTTATCCGCAAACGCGGTCCGTTCCAAGCAGATGCAGGTATCCGTAACTTAATCAACACTGGTGACGTTACTTATGTAGATGCTCACCTTTCACATAATGCAGAATTAGTACGTCAAGGGATTATTGGCCCAATCAAACATGCTATTATCGAAGCATGCGCAATCACTGAAGATGGTTACATCATCCCAACAACTTCTGTTGGTAACTCACCAATCTTCGCTCAATACGCTGAAAATATCATCATTGAGTTAAACATTTCTCACCCAGAGTCAATGATCGGTATTCACGATATCTACATTCCAGCAGAACAAGGTAAACGTGAACCAATCCCAATGACTAGCGCAGATCAACGTATTGGTGAAAAAGGAATCAAAGTAGATCCAGCTAAAATCCAAGCAATCGTTGTGTCAGAAGAGCCAGACGCACCTTCAATGATCGTTCCTCCAGATGAGGAAACACAAACGATGGCAAACCTTTTATTAGATTTCTTCCGCGGTGAAATCAAAGCTGGTCGTTTAACGAACACATTAGCACCATTACAATCTGGTGTAGGTTCTGTAGCAAACGCTGTACTTGACGGCTTCGCTGATTCAGAATTCGAAGAGTTAATCGTATACTCTGAAGTACTACAAGATGCGGTATTCAACTTAATCGATGCTGGTAAAGTTAAATTCGCTGGTGCTGCTTCAATTACGCTTACAAAAGAACTACAAGATAAAGTATTCAGTAACTTAGACCAATATGCAGACAAAATCTGCTTACGTCCACAAGAAATTTCTAACCACCCAGAGCTTATCCGTCGTTTGGGCTTAATCGCAATCAACACTGCTCTTGAGTTAGACATTTACGGTAACGTAAACTCAACACACGTTTCAGGTACTCGTATGATGAACGGTATCGGTGGTTCTGGTGACTTTGCTCGTAATGCTCGCCTTGGTATCTTCGTAACGAAATCATACGCAAAAGGTGGTGCGATTTCTTCAATCGTACCAATGGTTTCTCACGTAGACCACACTGAACACGATGTTGATGTAATTGTAACTGAACAAGGTATCGCTGACTTACGTGGTCTTGCACCAAAAGAGCGCGTAAAAGTAATCATCGAAAACTGTGCTCATCCAGAATTCAAAGAACAATTATGGGATTACTACAACCGTGCTGTTGAAGCAACTGGTAACCACCACACGCCTCATCTATTAGAGGAAGCTCTTTCTTGGCACGTAAACCTTGCTAAAAACAAAACAATGAAAAAAGAAACGACAAACGCTTAATGTTCATTCTCTCGGCAAACCTAGGTTTGCCGAGTTTTTTATTATGTTTTACTCTCAAACTTTTCCATTAGGGACTACAAGCGTTATATAAAATGCGGAAATGCATAATTCATACATATTATTGCTGTATCCACCCAAAAAGGTTGTGCTGTAAGTGTTACTTACAGCACAACCTTTCATCATTTATAAATATTTATTTACACAGAACTTCTAGCGATATTCATTTTGCTGATGTTGTTCCTCATTGTAATGCAAGACCGTCGTTTGTGCACCTTCGTCAATCATATGATTCCCCTCGAGTACGGTATTCGCTGCTTGTGCTGCTGTTGAGGCAATGTCTTCTAGCGTTTCCTTCTCTGGATGCTTCTCGCTATTCTCCGTCATCGCCATAAAGGTTGCTGCTTTATTTTTACCTATATCTTTCTTTTCTGCCGATTCTTTTGTAGCATTCATTGCCCCTTGCATACCGCTAGTACCCTTTTGGAAATTATCCATTTCCTTTTTCAATTGACTTAAATACCCTACCGTCTTATTACGGTTTTCTTTTTTACTCAAGTATGACACTACACCTGCCACTAAACCAGCAAGGACAACTCCCTTGCCTTTTAACTTTGCCATCATTCATCCCTCCATGTAATTGGTATATGAAATATTTTCCCGCCAACCATTATTTTTAAACATGATTTCGAGATGTAAATACTGTCAATATGGAATCCATATTATCAATATGCCATTTCGATATGATTCATAAAGCAACACTTTATTATTTGTGTAATCTAAATGATTATACTTTCTATTATCTAAATAATCTAAAAATTTTAACTAAATATTAATATTATTGGTTATAAATGAATATATTTACATTACACAAAGGGGCGAGAATATGTTTGAAACTAAAGATATTGCATATGATTGGAAAGAGATAATGAGCTTTGCCGGTGTTGCTAGTGTTTTAACATTTTTTATTTATTTAATCGTTTTTTAATGCACAGTAAATGACAGAAAGCGAACGAACTTTTAGCTTCAATACTCTACTTTTAAAAAATCTTGTACCCTAAATTCATTATAAAAACACTAATTACTATAATTCCTAATAATCTTTTTCTAAAAAAGTAGGTGTCTAGAAAATAAAAAATTTCTAGACACCCGCTTCATTTTTCTATAATTTCACATCATTATAATCCGTACTTTTTTCAAATGCCGCAACAACATACGAACATACTGCTTTCATTTTCAAATTGTTTTCACGTGCATAGTTTGCTGCTTCATCCAACAATTTTTTGGCTACACCTTGTCCACGTAATTCATCGGATACATATGTGTGATCCATTGTCATCGCACCATTCGTTTCCACCCATGTAATTTCTGCTAGACGGCGCCCTTCCTGTTCGTATTCAAATGCATGTTGCATCCCCGCTTTGTTTAACTTAAATTCCACTATAATCCCTCCCTCTGCTTTTTAATATAGCAAAAGAAACATAGTGACCTCTAGCAAAAGCTTCTACTAACTACCGTATATTTTACTCTGTTTGTGTATCTGAATCGTTACTTGAGCCAAACCAACCAGCAATTGTATCAATTAAATTAGTAAAGAAGTTTTTAACACCGTTCCAAAAACCTTCATCTTGTACTAAATCACTTAATCCACCAAACTTCTCTTCAATCGTTTTACTTAAATCAGATAGCTGCTCAGACCATTGAGAGAAATCAATATTTAAATTACGAATTTGGTCCATTAAATCGATTAATAACTGGCGATCTTGTTCACTTAAATTGATTTCTAGTTTCGTTAACTGTTCTTCCACAATGCGTTGTACTTCTTCTTTTGTTGCTGGTGCCTGCTCCGCGATTGATTTTTTGATTTCCGTTAATAGGTTCGCTACTTGTTCTTCTGTAATCCCTGAATTCTCCGCAATTTCTGTCGCCACTGAGAGCTCTTCATTCGCTACATCCGTACGCTCAATATCTAGCGTCTCCCCTGTTTTTACTTCATATGCTTTATAAATCCCTACAAGCGCAGAGTGACCTGTTACTGCTTTTGGCGCAGCGACTTCAACGATGGCATCTTGAATACCCGCTGTTAACATCGCACTTGCATACATTTCTGCTGTTACTTGTGTAATATTTTCCGGTGTGACGATACTAATTACTAAACCTTTTCCTTCTTCTTGGCGTGTAATTTTTGCAGATGAATACATCCGTGAGCTCGCATTACTATTTTTAATGTATTTTACTAAATCTTCACCTGCTACTGTAATTTCATCAAATTCTGGTTCCTCTTCAACGCCCAATGCAGTCTTCACCAATTCGCGCTCAGCCTCAGAAAGATTAGCACCATACACAACAATTGGTACACCTAATTTTTCATTAATCGCCTTTGTTGTGCCAGTCGCAGCCAACACTTGAGTTGGTAGCATCATTACTATAGCGACTAATAATGTCATTAACATCGTAAAGTATTTGCGTTTCATATTAGAAACCTCCCCTTTCAGATAATACATACGCTAAAAAAAGCAAAAGGTTTCAAAAAGAGCTTTTCTGCGCTTTCTACCTTTTGCCTTATTGCTAGACGATTTCTGTCCAACCATCTTGTTGTTTAATTTTTCGTGCTTTCATTAATGTCCCAAGGGCACGTTTAAATGCACCTTTACTCATGTCAAACATGTCTTGAATTTCTTCTGGTGATGATTTATCACTAAACGGCATTTTACCGCCCACACCTTCTAAATACGCAAGAATTTTCTCTGCGTCTTCGCTTAAGCGCTCATGCTTACGTGGCAGAAGCGAACCGTTTAATGAGCCATCCTCTTTTACATCAATAATACGAACCGCTACTTCTTGTCCTAAGCGTGGCTCTGCTTTCATTTCAGAATTATGAACGAAAATACGATAAGGCGCATCTACACCAAGTAGGAACGACCCTACAGGCAATAAGCGATAAGGGCGAGCCATAATATTTCGATTATGCATCTCTTCAAACGCACCTTCGTATAGCTCATTCACTTTTTCTTCTGTAATTAAGCGACCAAATAAATCACCGTTACGATCAATACGTAATGTCATATACAAATAATCGCCTGCTTGTGGCCATAACTCTTGTAATGCTGGTAAATCCTCTGCTTTTACGAGCACTTCACGTGATGTGCCGATATCTGTGTATGCACCTTCACGTGTTACTTTTAATACGCGTGCCCAGCCATATTCACCTTGGCGAATAGTCGGCAATGCTGCTGTTGCTTGTAACTCTCCGCGACGATCTGCAAATAAAAATACGTCTACTTGATCACCGATTACTAAAGGCTCTGCTACCTCAGACTGATTAAGCGGAATCTCGCTATCACCATTTGTTAACACATAACGTGACCCTTGTTCTTCTAAAACTGTTAATGAAACGATGTAACCTGATTTTAATTCGTTCATTTGTTCTTTCCTTTCATTACACATTATGCTGTGTTTTCATCTGTTCAAGTTTCCGCATAAATTCAGGCTGTTCTTCCATCAACTGTACTAAATCCGCAATACGATCGATTGAATTCCAGCTCAAATGATGCTCAATTCCTTCAACATCCTCATATATACGTTCTTCATCAACCCCAATAAGGCGTAAAAATTGTTCCAATAACTCATGACGTTGCACAAGTCTTTTCCCTAATTTTACCCCTTTAGGCGTTAATGTTAAGCCTCGATACTTTTCGTATACTAAATATCCGTCCTTATCCAATTTTTGGACCATTTTCGTAACTGAGGAAGGTAGAACAGATAATGCTTCCGCAATGTCGGACACACGAGCGTACCCTTTATTTTCAATTAATAAATAAATTTGTTCGATGTGGTCCTCCATACTAGGTGTTGGCATATCTTGTCCCCTCTCTTTCCAAGTGCTAATTTAAGTTTACTACAATGTCACATAAAGTGAAACTTCAATCAGTGGCATTTTAACCTATAGGATGCGCTAAGACAGGCGTTGTCACACGGATGTGACACTTTTATTCAGACACCCCCACTAATTGAGAGAGGAACGCAGGCTCACCATATCGTGTGACAATACCTGCGTGACCAACGTCCTGTTGCCCCTCACTAATCGGGCGGATGCATATTGACCTCCCACCTACACTCATCCATTCCCTCCATTCTTGAGCCGAGAATATTAATGCCCGTTAATGTGGGATAAAAAGTTAGCTGAAAATGACAATGAGCCGAAGCTATTTATTCGGCTCACTTCTATGATGTGGATTGCTTCCTATGACATGAATCGCACGGATTATTTGTTTATTAATTTCCTCTAGATGTTCAGGTGTGTTCATTTCACGAAACACTGTATCACGCCATTGTGAAGACGTTACATATCTTGGTGCTAATGCATTCAATGCAATGGCGGTTATATCAAGTATACATTGTTCACAATGACAAAACGTTTGATATTCATTCCCATATAGTAAAAATTTTACTAAACCTTGAACAATTTCCTCCGTAACATTTACTAGCATTAGTTGTTCCATATATTTCCTTCGCCTCATTTTTCTTCTGAATAAACGTGTGTTCATTCCATCATATAACTATCAAATCAAGAACTCAACTAGTCGTATTTATTTAGATGAAAATTTACAAGGAAATATCTTTTTTTTGATATTATTGATTAAAATTTGATACTTTCATTAACCGTAAGGAATTTAAAATAACGAGTAATGTTGCCCCCATATCCGCAAAGATCGCAATCCATAATGTAAGCCATCCAGGAATCACGAGTAATAGAGCAATCGCTTTTAGCCCTAAAGCAAACACAATATTTTGTTTAATAATAGCTAGTGTTTTCTTACTTAATCGCATCATATACGGTAATTTTTCTAAATCATCACCCATTAATACAATATCTGCTGTTTCGAGTGCTGCATCTGTTCCGGCACCGCCCATCGCAATGCCAATTGAGGCGGTTGCGAGTGCAGGTGCATCGTTTACCCCATCACCAATCATTGCAACAGAACCATATTGTTGTTGCAATTGTTTCATGGCATTTAGCTTCTCTACTGGTAGCAATGATGGACGAACATCCTCAAGGTCTAACTCCTGTGCGATAGCATTGGCTGTAAGTTCAGCATCTCCTGTTAACATAACCGTTTTCACTTGTTGTTTATTCAGTGATTTTATCACATTTTTGCTTTCTGCACGCACTTGATCTGCAATCGCCAAAATACCTAAAAATCGCGTATTTGATGCCGCCGCAATAACCGATTTTCCTTCACGTGCAAACTGTGTTGCCTGTTCCTTGATATCAGTATTAATAGGTATCATTTCTTCAATCCAGTTGAGGCTGCCTACATAGATCTTTTCCCCTTCAACCGTTGCATAAGCTCCTTTACCCGTCACCGAATTAAATTCAACTGGCTCTGAGCAGCTGATTTGTTTTTCATGTACTTTATTTAGTACCGCTCGCGCAAGTGGATGTTGTGATTTTTCTTCAACCGCACCGATCTTACGCAATAATGCTTCTTCCGATACAGATGATGCCGGCACAACTGCGACCACTTCTGGCGTTCCTTTCGTTAAAGTGCCTGTTTTATCAAAAGCAATGGCTTGAATTTTCGCCAGCTCCTCTAAATAAACACCGCCTTTAATTAGCACACCTTTCTTCGCCGCATGACCAATAGCTGTTACAATCGCAACAGGTGTTGAAATGACAAGTGCACAAGGACACCCTACCACAAGCGCCGCAAGCCCTTGGTAAATCCAGTATGACCATTCCCCCGTAAACAGTGGTGGTACAACTGCAACAAGCAAAGCAATGAGCATAATCAATGGCGTGTAATATTTAGCGAATTTATCGACAAACTTTTGTGATGGTGCCTTTTCAGCTTGCGCTTCTTCGACAAGGTGCACAATTTTTGCGATAGTTGTATCTGCTACAAGCTTCGTCACTTTCACTTCTAATGCGCCTTCTTCATTTAAAGTACCCGCAAAGACATCTGCGCCTTCTTCTTTTTGCACTGGGATAGATTCCCCCGTAATCGCGGCTTGATTCACCGTTGAGGAACCGCTAATAACAACGCCATCCATCGCAATTTTTTGACCCGGCTTGACAATCATTACATCGCCGACAACAATCTCATCTGTTGGCATTTCCACCTCATGATAATGGCTACCATGTGCCCGTTTAATGCGCGCAACAGCGGGTGCAATTTCCATCAATGTTTCAATTGATTGACGCGCTTTATTCATCGAATAGGCTTCAAGTGCTTCACTCACCGCGAACAGAAACACAACGATGGCTGCTTCTTGCCACTCACCAATAATCGCTGCGCCAATAATGGCAATCGTCATTAATGTTTTCATATCAAACTCTAAGCGTAGCAAATTACGGAAACCTATTTTAAAAATATTGATACCACCGACTATAATCGCGATAAAGTAAAGCGTGTTCGACGTGATATTCCCTTCACCTAAAGACAAGCTAAATGCTAAACCAATTAATACAAAAAATAATGAAATACTCGCTAATACATTTTCTTTACGTTTGTAAAATGGTAGCACTTCTTTTTTTCGTTCATCTGCTTTTGTTACTTTAATGCCGTCAAATGCCCCAGCAGCCTCTAGCTGTTCAACGGTCACCTCTCCCACTACCGTTAACTTTGCTGCTCCAAAGTTCAACTGGCAATCTTGTACAGTAGGAATGCCGCGTACATTCTTTTCGAATTTTGCTGCACAGCTTGCACACGATAAATTTTGTAATCTATATTGTTGTTTCTCCTTCACCACCGTCTTCATCCCCCTCTATGGAATGCTCATACGCAATCGTTACAATTTGATACACATGATTATCTGCCAATGAATAATAGATCATCTTACCGTCACGATACGACTTGGCTAAACCATGTTCTTTTAAATAGCGCAAATGATGTGATGCCGTCGCAACAGAAGAACCGATAATCTCTGCCACATCACATACACAAAGCGCGTTTTCTAGCGTTAATGCATAGGCAATCTTTAATCTCGTTTCATCCGATAATGCTTTTAAAAATTGCGCTACTTTTGAGAGTTCCGGTATTTGCGGCTTGATACGTCCCACCACATCACCATGTACCTCTGTTACTTCACATAATTCTTTTGACAATTTCTTCACCTCATTCAAATAATCATTTGATTGTCCTTATTATATGCAACTTCTATAAAACATTCAAATATTTATTTGAATATTAAAAACAACATGAATATAACCAGTGATTGATACACCATTTAACCAATAAAAATAGAGGAAAAGCCGCATTTTCAGCTCTTCCTCCACTCTCTATTTATGCTATTGCGCCTTTAAAATGAGCTCATAGGCTTCATCATACTTGCCTACAATACTTGTTTTATGGTAATTTCCATTCGCCCAATCATCTACTTGATTATGATACCAGGCGGATTGCTTATGGCCGCTTTGACCAGGACCAACGATATGCTCCGCCTGTGATAAATCACTCAAATCAACTACAAATCGCCACGATGCCCCGTGATCCACCTCACCATTCGCTCTGTTCGCTGCTGCTTGCACTGTTGTCCGTGACCCGCCGATTGGTTGCGGCTGCGGATTTAAATACCAAGCAATGAGTTCATGTGCCGACGCGATGGAATGATTAAACGTCAACTGATGGTAATCACCCCATGCCCACTTCTCATAATTGCTACCATATAAATCGTTTAATTCTTCTAGTGTTCTTTCAAATGAACCAAAAACAAGTGCCTGTAGACCACCTGCTTGTTGCACCCAAACCCCTTCGTTGCCCGCATATGCATCACGCAAAAAATTATCCATGATTTGATATTTCCCTGGCATCATTTTATACACATCTGCCGGCATTGCATCCATAAATAGCGTCTCTTTTACTTCTTCCATCATAAAATTAAAAATAAGCGCTGCATTTGAATCAATGGCCTCATCATAATTCCAAGCTTCCAGTGAGGCAATAATGGCTGTATATTTCCCTTCTGTATCTGCAACCTTTAACGTCTCGATGAAATACGGTAAAAATTCTGCTGCATATAAATTAACGGTATCCATTTGGATATCCTTCATATCCTGTACACTTAATTGATCCTTCGATTCTAAGAGCTCCACAATTCGTTCATAACGATATGGCTGTGCCCAAAAATCTGTAATGTAATATGAATATTCTTCCCCAATAATTTCATTATTAGCTGTCGCAATATAGCCTTCTTCCGGATTCATCACGGTCGGTAGTTCATCATATGGTACGTAGCCTTCCCAACCATATTGCGAAGAATCACCTGGAACAGGTAGCTTGCCGTCTCCGATTTTGCGAATTGGGACGTTCCCATTTGCTCGATAGGCGATTGTGCCAGACGTATCAGCAAATACAAAGTTTTGGGCAGGCGCCATAAAATCACGGAGCGCTACATCAAAATCATCCCAGTTCTTCGCTTTATTAAAGCCTAATACGGCTTGCAACTCACGCGTCGGTTCAAGTGCCGTCCATTGCATCGAGAACACAGCACTTGCTGGTTCCTCCGCGAACACAAGGTCTGAAATAATCGGACCATGCTTTGTGACAATGACTTCAAAATCAACTGTTTCGCCGCCCTTTACTTGAATTGGTTCATCGCGTACTTCCGCCGCATAATACTTTCCGTCATATAAAAATTCATACGGATTATCAGGATTTGGCTTTTCGATATATAAATCCTGCACTTGCGGATTCACATTCGTTACTCCCCAAGCTACTTCTTCGTTATGTCCTAAAATAATACCCGGAACCCCTGCGAAAATAACCCCGCTCACATTTTGTACTGGTGACTTTAAGTGCATTTGATACCAAATGGAAGGTGTACCTAATCCTAAATGTGGGTCATCTGCTAGCAGTGGTGCTCCTGTTTCGGATTTTTCTGCTGATACAACCCAGTTATTACTGCCGTTAAATTCATTCGGTATCGCATTGATATGAAATGCTCCTGCTACTTGTACTTCACTTTCTACATTTGCCTCGATAATCGAACGTGCCTCCTCAGGGTAATCCACAATGAGTTCAGCTACTTGCTCTTCTGACAAATGATTTAATGCCCAATGGCGAAATGCAAGTAGACTCCAGTTTCCTCCAAGGTCATAAGCCATATACTTACCGATTGTCAGTGAATCTAATGGTGTCCATGGCTCTGGTTCATACCCTAGCAATTTAAATTCATACGAAACATGTTCTTCTTCCATAAAGGCATTCACGCCTTCCGCAAACCACTCTAAAACTTGCTTCGCTTCAGCATCATAACCACCCCATGATTTTTCTGCTGCATCACGAAGGCTAAACGTACGGAAAAATTTATCAGTTTCAACCGCTGCTTCCCCCACTACTTCTGCTAAACGACCGCTTGCTTGCCTACGTGCTAAATCCATTTGAAATAATCGGTCTTGTGCTTGCACATACCCTTGTGCACGGTAAAGATCGGCATCCGACTGTGCCTCAATATGCGGCACTCCGGCTTCATCACGTACAACAGTCACATCTTCATCTAATATGGACACAGTCAACTCACCATCGATAATGGGTTTCGAACTACCAATGTAAAAATTAAATGCAATCAGGGTAATAGCTACTAAACTAACAACAATACCGATCCCCCATAGCACAATACGTAAAAGCTTATTCTTCACATCTTCCCCCCTTATTCATGGTATTTCTACAAAAAAAGAAGAATACCTCTGTAAAACGGCATTCCCTTTTTCATTCGATTCATTGAGCAGTAAATAATAATTTCTCATAATAGGTCTATCTAACGCAAAGTCATTATGTATAATCCTGAAAATAATTAGCGTATTATTAAAATACAGAAATTATATAGGTTTGTTACTTTAGAAAAGAGGTTCGTCGTAATGATAAAAATTTCAATTTTAGCAACAAGCGATCTACACGGATACCTTTATCCAACCGACTACCGGCAACCTCCGGATACGACACTCGGTTTAGCTAAAATCGCGACATATATTGAGCAAATACGAACACAACAACCCACTTTACTCATTGATAATGGGGATTTAATTCAAGGGAGTCCACTTACGTATTACTATCATACAAAAAAACAAGGACTTGACCCGATGATTCTCGCAGCCAATACCTTAAATGTAGATGCGGCGGTATTTGGCAACCACGAGTTTAATTATGGCAAAGACTATTTACAACAAGTTATCGAGCAATCTCATTTCCCTTGGCTAGCATGCAATATTTTAACAAGGGATGGTACGTATTGGACAAAACCTTACATTTTGAAAGAACTAGCAGGGTTACGCATTGCTATTATTGGCGCTACAACGCATTTTGTGACATTGTGGGAAAACCCAGCTCATATTGAAGGGTTACAGTTCATCAATGCTTTTGAAGCAGTAAAGAACACTGTAGAAATGGTACGTCCACTTGCAGATATTGTTATTGTGAGCTATCATGGCGGCTTCGAGTGTGACTTACAGACAGGTGAGGTTTTAGAAAACACTACTGAAAACGAGGGCTATCGTATGTGTCAAGAAATCGATGGCATTGATGTATTGATTTCAGGTCATCAGCATCGAGAAATTGCTACATTTGTGCACGGTAAACCAGTTGTTCAACCTAGCTCAAAAGGAAGTTGTTTAGCGGAAGTGGAATTAACGATAGAAGGGCAAACTATTATTTCTGCAAAGCCACAGCTTCATTATGTAGATACACAAACAAAACCATATTATCCTTTACTCACACTTGCGCAATCATTGTATAATCAAACGGAGCAATGGCTCGATACAACCATCGGCACAATCGATGCCCCGATTCTTGTGGAAAACCCATTTGAAGCACGGTTACAAGGACACCCATTTATAGACTTTATTCACCACGTGCAACTAGAGGCTTCCGGTGCCCAACTTTCTACAACGGCATTATTTCATAATAAAGTCAGTGGTTTTAATACACACGTAACAATGCGGGACATTGTCAGTAGCTATATTTACCCGAATACACTAAAAGTACTACGTCTAACAGGGCAAGATATTTGGGATGCTCTGGAGCAATGTGCAACTTATTTTGAAATTAAAAACAATACACTCGTCGTTAGCCCTACATTTAAAGTGCCAAAAGACGAACCCTATAACTATGATTTGTGGGCGGGGATTGAATATGAATTCACCATTTCAAACCCGCGTGGTCAACGTGTGACCAAAGCTCTTTATAACGGAAAACCGATCGATATGCATGCTACATTCGACGTTGTCATGAATAACTACCGTGCTACGGGCGCTGGCAACTTCCCAATGTTCAAAAATAAACCGATTGTCAAAGATATTCAAATCGATATGACTGAACTCATTGCGAATTATTTTTATAAGTATCCCGTTGTAAAAGCAACATGGAATCATAATCTTAAGGTGGAAATATAAATAGTTAAACATACTAAAAGGAACAGTCCTAAAACAACGCATTGTTAGGACTGTTCCCTTTTTAAATAGACACACCTTCTAGTTCAAGCTCGATTGGACAGTGATCACTACCTAATATATGATCATGAATATGTGCTTTTTTCAGTTGCGGGACAAGGCGGTTCGACACAATAAAATAATCAATACGCCACCCGATATTCCGTTCACGCACTTTTGCCATATAGCTCCACCATGTATAAATGTCCGTGCGATCCGGATAAAAATGACGGAATGAATCGGTAAAGCCTGCTGCTAGTAAATCCGCCATTTTCCCACGCTCTTCAATCGTGACACCCGAATTCCCTTGGTTTGCCTTCGCATTTTTTAAATCAATGTCTTGGAATGCGACGTTTAAATCGCCACAATAAATCACAGGCTTCTTCGCATCCAGCTGTTTTAAATAGAGCGCTAGCTTATCTTCCCACTCTAGGCGAAACGGAAGACGGGCTAAATCACGCTGTGCATTCGGCGTATAGACGTTAACTACATAAAAGTCGCTATATTCAAGTGTAATAATACGCCCCTCTGCTTCTGTCTCCTCATCACCGACGCCATACGATACGCTTAGGGGCTCATATTTTGTAAAAATGGCTGTTCCCGAATAACCTTTTTTCTGTGCATAATTCCAATACTGATAATAGCCTGCTAACTGTAAATCTACTTGTCCGGCTTGACATTTTGTTTCTTGAATACAAAAAAAATCTGCATCCATTTGATGAAAATAATCTAAAAAACCTTTTGTGATACAAGCACGGATGCCATTTACATTCCATGATATAAATTTCATTACTTTTTCTCCTTTAGAAAGATAGTATCTTTTTTATACATCTATACGCTAAAAAAAGCCCGCCACATAAAGTAGCAGGGCTATTTAAACTAATCTTCTCCGACAATTTTCACTTCTAATTCTAAATCAACATTGAACTTTTCTTTAACGACACGTTGCACCATATGAATCGTTTCAATATAGTCCGTTGCCGTTGCATTATTTTTATTAATGATGAAGCCAGCATGTTTTGTGGATACTTCTGCTCCACCCACACCTTTACCTTGTAATTGGCTATCCTGAATGAGCTTCCCTGCAAAGTAACCTGGTGGGCGTTTAAATACACTTCCTGCCGATGGATATTCGAGGGGTTGCTTTGACTCACGTTGGAATGTTAAATCTGCAATTTTGGCATCAATTTCCTCCTGATCCCCTTTTGCTAAATGAAATTTTGCATTTAGCACATAATAGCCTTTTTTCGTAATAACACTTTTACGGTATGCTAATTCTAGTTCATCTTTAGATAATACGATTCGTTCGCCTGTTGGAGTTAATACTGTACAATCTACAATGACGTCTTTAATTTCTCCGCCATATGCACCAGCATTCATTGCCATGGCACCACCAATTGAACCTGGGATACCACAAGCAAATTCAAAGCCTGTTAACGCCTGTGCCGCAGCAAGCTTGGATACTTCTTTGATTAATGCACCTGATTGTGCAATCACCATTTCACCATCAATGTCGATACGGTCAAGTTTAGCAAAATGGATCACAATGCCCCTTACACCGCCATCACGTACAACCATGTTTGAACCGTTGCCTAACATCAGCAACGGAACATTATTTTCATATGCATATTTGACGATGTTCGCCGCTTCTTCTTCTGTCTCTGGCATAACAAACACATCTGCATTACCACCCAGTTTCGTCATTGTATATTGCTTTAGCGACTCGTTGCATTTAATATTTTGCGGATTTACCATTTGGGCTAAATCCGATACCCATTTTTCAATTGTCATGTAAGCCATTCCCTTTCCTTACGTCCATTTTTGTGCCCAATTTTCAATTTCGCGAATAGCGCCTTCTAAAAAACGCCCTTTCTCCGTTAAAGAATACTCCACTCGGATTGGCACTTCTGAATATACTTTACGTTCGACAATTTCCTCTTTTTCTAACTCTTTTAAACGTTCCGAAAGCAATCGCCCACTAATTGGTAAAGCAGCCTCAATCGCATTAAAACGTTGCGGTCCACCTAATAATTGATAAATAATTAACGCTGTCCAACGCTTTCCAATGAGTTCCATCGCCTTAGCGAGTCGTGGACATAATGCTGTTTCTTTCATTTAAGGTCACCTCTACCTCGTTTATTTTAACGATATTTTATATGAAAGTAAATTTTTCATTTACACGTATATATAGTAGTTTACCATTTTAAATTTACTTATCAAAAGTAATTACCTATAGATGTTAAATAGCATATACATATAGGTCCAACAATGCTATTTTATGTATAGTTATTGAGTAATTTTCACATTTAATTTATCATTTATTACAAAAACATGTAAGGGAGGTTTCTTTATGGCACATTTCACTGTTGATATGACACATTCAGAAATCGGTTTTTCTGTTCGTCATATGAAAATTTCAAAAGTAAAAGGTACATTCGGCTCATATACAGCTAAAATCGAAGCACCGACGATCGAGCAACTTCATGCAGGCAAAATCGAAATCGAAATTGATGTAGCAAGTATTTCTACACGAGACTTAGCACGTGATCAACATTTAATTTCAGCGGACTTTTTTGATGCCGACCGATTCCCCAAAATCTATTTTACAAAAACAAATCTTATTCCTAGCGATGAAGAATTATACACGCTAACAGGGGATTTGACGATTAAAAACGTTACCAAAAGCGTTACATTTGATGTTCTCTATAAAGGGAAACAACAGACAGAATGGAATACGGAAACGCATTCATTTACTTGTTCCACAGTCATTAACCGAAAAGATTTCGGTCTTACATACAATGCATTAATAGAAGCAAACGGTACGATTATTGATGAAAATATTCAAATTACGGTTTTAGTTACATTAAATAGCTAAAAGGGGCCGTCTGAAAAGACATTTTGAGACGGAACCTTTCGCGACGAGGATGGTGGCATTTTGATGTGACCACCGCAGGAGCACTATTTCTTAATGGATAATTATTAAGAAGTAAAGGGGTGTCCAGAAAGTTTTTACTTTCTAGACACCCCCGTTCTCACCTACAATGTAGAGATGATATTTAGCTTATTTATTAAATAACGCCTATTTTAAAAGGAATTTACCAAAGCCGTTTGTATCTTCGCCTAAGTATTCAATAGTGCTATCTTTTGGAATGTAGTCTTTTGCTACATTAGCAGTACGATAAATAACTTTCGTACCTTTTGGGAAGTCGACGAATGTCCAGTTATTGTCTGGTGTTACATTCACTGTCCCTTTTTCGATAATATAATCTACAATAGCTTGGCGATTTTCATAAGCATATATAGTTAAATTTGAGCTATCTTCTTTTACAAACTTGGCACCATAAGAACCACCTACACGATAGTTGTTTGCCACCACTAAAAATTCTTGGTCTAAATCTATTGGTTGACTATTAAATTGAACATTTTTAATACGGTTCGCTTTTTCATTTACTATGTTACCACGGCGATCGTATTTTGCTGGTGATGTTATATCGATTTCATATGTTACACCATCTAATACGTCAAAATTATAAGAGCGTGCTTCCGTATCGATTATATTTTGCTCTTCAGTTGAATTAGGATCAATTGTTGCAAATACACCTGCAGCCATTTCTAGCCACTCAATTACATCTGCACCAGTTACTTTTACAGTTGCAACAGTATTATCAAAATGATAAATATCTGCCATATTTTTAATCGCTAACGGACCTGCTGGAATGTTCGTATAATCTGCAGCGTTGTCACGAGAACCAGCTTTGAATGGTGCACCTGCAGAAAGAATCGGCAAACTCGCCTCTTCTGTATTTGCTACTTGCTCTTTTACGAAGGCCGTTTGTGCAGCTGTAATGATTTCAATTGATGCAGCATCTTGTACTAATGCAAAATAACTGTTAATGTTTGTCGCTGTTTCTCCTACAGGTTGACGGATATAGTCAATGGTACCTTCATGATCAGCTTTAACGGCTTCTAATAATTCTTTATCAGCTTCTACACCTTCAATTGAACGAATTTCACCTGTCCCACCTAATACTTCCCATTCGCCGTCTACTTGTTCAAGATTTAAATCAATAACACCTAAGTATGCACCATAAGCACCTGGCATCACTGTTGGTACACCATTGATTGTACCATTTTCTTGATTCGCATTTTTTAAATCTTTGTAATCACCAGGGAATGTCGCATGAGAGTGACCTGTTACAACCGCATCTACCCCTTCAAGCTCTGTGATTTGATAACCTACGTTCTCATATCCTTTCACGTACGTATCGCTACCAATACCCGAATGAGAAAGAACAACGATGACATCAGCACCTGCCGCTTCCATTTGTGGAATGGTTTCTTTTAATGCATCGATAGGCTCATCTACTGTTACTTTACCTGTTAAATGAATTGTGTCCCATCCTAAAATTTGTTGTGGCACGATACCCGTTACCCCAACGTTTACTGTATGTGTCTCTCCATCTTCATCTACCACTTCTTGCTCTAAAATAATGTATGGTTCGAAGTAGTGGCTACCTGTTTGTGCATCACGTACGTTTGCATTTACCCACGCAAAATCTGCATCGTCCATCACTTCATCTAAATAATCCAGTCCGTAGTTAAATTCATGATTACCAAGTGTAGCTACGTCAAAGCTTAATGCATTTAATGCTGCCACTGCTGGATGTACTTCTCCCTCTTTTACTGGTTCCTTTAACGCCTTATATGAACCAAGTGGTGTACCTTGAATTAAATCCCCATTATCGACTAATACAGAATTTAAATTTTCTTGTTGTGCTTCTTTAATTAAAGTAGCTGTATTGGCTAAACCAATTGTATTATCCTCAGCATCTGAATAATAATTATAGTTTGCTAAATTCGTATGAATATCAGAAGTACCTAAAATACGTAATGTTACTTTATCTTCATCTTGATTCTGTCCTTCTGATGTATTTTGTTCATTGTACTTTTCTACAACGCGCTCAATAATTTGTTGCATTTGATTAGGTGTCACAATTTTTGCAGAGTCAATTGTACCGTCTGCCAGCCCCTGTAAAAGGTTTGCCGCTGCTGCATTTGCGATTGCCTGTTTATGCATAGCATAAATACTTCCAGCGTCTTCAAATTGGTTTAATGTAGATAACGGTGCATCTTTCATTTGTAACCCCCGAGCCGCAATTACAAATGCATGTAAACGTGTTAATTGTTGATCAGGTGCAAAAGTTGTTTTATTAATGCCCGTTACTAATTTCAATTCTATTGCTTTCTCAACATAAGGAGCTAACTCTGGTGAAACATCTTTAAACGTAACAGAAGAACCATCTCCTAACTCTACATCTAAGCTTTTAATTAACTCAACAACATACTCACCACGAGTGACTGTTTGTTGTTGGTTTGTTTCTGCCTCTACATTATTCCCTTGACCTAACCCCATCGCTAAAAGCGCTGCTGCTACTGTTCCGGTGAAAATAGATTTACGCATGAAATACCTCCTAAAATTTTCTATACATGAATATTTTAATGTATTTTTATAGCAATATATATATTTTTTTCGTTAATTATTGTATAACTATAGAATATTGCATGAACTTTTAAATACGAGATTTGAATTATATTCAAAAGAACATTTTCTTGTAATAAAACAACCAATAATTTAATTACGCCCTTAACTAAATTAAATGAAGTAGTTATTGACGCTGAAAAAATATACACAAGAATTGATTTGACAAAGTGATTCCACTAACCTCCTCTTTAGTTGAATAACAATAAAGCCTGTATCTTAGATTAGATAATCTAAGATACAGGCTTTATATTCTATCAACTTTTTAATTACGCTGTTACTGTTACTAATTTTTGTGCTGCTGCTTTTACGTTTTCTAAACCAGCTGCGATGATGTTTTCTGCTTCTGCTGGGTTGGCATTGTGACCTTCGATAATTACCTCGTCCACTTTTTGCATACCGAATACTCCACCAATTGCGTTGTTAATGTAATTTACCGCCATTTCCATCGGTGCAGTTTCTGGTGTTGAATAAACGCCACCACGTGCTGCTAATACAATGTATTTTTTGTCTGTCATTAAGCTTACTAAGTTACCATTTTCATCATATTTAAATGA